>JAFGUY010000033.1 GCA_016938245.1 Candidatus Omnitrophota bacterium
CTGCCTGGAGGGCTCTGCCTTACTCGCTGATTTAGCCCTTAGCCCGAAATAATATGAGAAAATATTTTGTTTTCTTTTTTATTTTTATTTTCTTCAATAATTTAAGCGCCAGCGAGAAATTTAAGGAAAGCCGCTCCACGCATTTTATTGTATTTTACAATAATGCCCCGGAGGGCTTTATTCAATCCCTTCTGGATAAGGCGGAGTTTTATTATGAGAGCATTACTGAGGACTTGGGTTTTAGGCGTTTTAATTTCTGGCTTTGGGATAACCGGGCTAAGATTTATATTTATGACGATGCAAATTCTTACCGGTTGGCATCAAACCAGCCTGCCTGGTCCGGCGGCGCGGCAATGCCCAGCCACAAGATAATCCAGTCTTTCCCGGCATCCAAAGATTTTTTAGATACTATTTTACCGCATGAGATAGGGCATATTATTTTCAGGGAGTTTGTGGGGCTTAATAATCCCGGAGTAACCTTGTGGCTAGATGAGGGAGTGGCCTCCTATCAGGAAAAAAGAAGGTATGCTCAAGCGGATGCATTTATCCGCAGGTTAATTGATCAGGGCGGTTTTATAAACCTGGAAAAGCTCTCTTCTTACTATAGCCTTGCAAACCTGGATTCAGGGCTTATAGATATATTTTATGCGCAGTCTTACAGCATTGTAAATTTTCTTATCAAAAAGTTTGGCAGGGATAAGTTTGTCCTCTTTTGCCGGAATTTAAGGGATTACCGTAATCTAGATGACGCTTTAAGGTTGACATATACTTTACAAGGCATAAACCAGTTAGAGAAGGCCTGGGTGGATTATTTAAAGAAATGAATAAGAGCTATCATTTTATAGGTATTGGCGGGATAGGGATGAGCGGGATAGCCCAGCTGCTTTTATTGGGGGGGAATAGGGTGAGTGGGTCAGACCTGAAAGAGAATAAAAGGACCCAGGAGTTAAGGTTGCTGGGAGCCGATATTTACCTTGGGCATAACCCAGTAAATATCAATGGCGCTGATGTAGTAGTTTACTCCTCCGCGGTAAAAGAGGATAATCCTGAATTCAAGGAGGCTAAAAGGTCCGGGCTGACCTTGATAAAACGTGCGCAGGCCTTGGCAGAGCTAATGGTTGATAAAACAGTTATTACTGTTGCCGGAAGCCACGGCAAGACTACGACTACTTCATTGGTATCCTGTCTTCTGCTTGAGGCCGGGCTTTCTCCGACGGTGGCTATAGGAGGGATATTAAAGAAAATAGATGCCAACGCCTGTATGGGCAGCGGAAAGTTTTTTGTTGCTGAAGCAGATGAATCAGACGGCTCATTCCTTTATTATAAGCCTAAGTATTCCATCATTACTAATATAGATTACGAGCACTTTGATTATTACAAAAGTTTTGATAAAGAATTGGATGCATTCCGTAATTTTATCGCCGCAACCGATAGAGACGGCTGTCTTTTCTGCTGCAATGACGACATCAACCTTAAGGGGCTAATAAAAGGATATGGCGGCAGGGTTGTTACCTTTGGATTAAATTCCCAGGCAGATCTCTATCCTAAAGATATACTGCTAAAAGGCCTTGAGAGCGAATTTGATTGCATTTACAAGGGCAGTCTTATTTCGCATTTCAGCCTTAAATTAGGCGGAGAGCACAATATCTCTAATGCCCTTTCAGTAATTGCTTTAGGTTTAGAGCTGGGGATAGGAATAGAATTTATACAAAGCGCGTTATCAGATTACAAGGGTTCTGCTAGAAGATTGGAAGTAAAATTTAAAGATAAAGATTATACGGTTCTCGATGACTACGCGCATCATCCTACGGAGATCAGGGCAACTCTAAAGGCAGTGCTTAATCTATCCCCTAAGAGGAAAATTGTTGTGTTCCAGCCGCATCGTTTTACCCGAACGAAGTTACTCTTGGAGGAATTTATTAAAAGCTTTGATAATGCCGACTACCTTATTATAACCGATATATATCCCGCAGGAGAGGAGTCTATACCGGGTATAGATGGCCGTAGCTTTTGCAAAAAGATAAAAGAATATTCTAAGGATAAAGAGGTGTATTTTCTTCCTAAAAAAGAAATTGTAGGCAGGGTTTTAGAAATAGTTAAGCCTAAGGACCTGATAATTACACTTGGGGCAGGAGATATTTCGAGGTTAAGCGATGAATTTGCAGAAAAGTTTAAGGATAAAGCGTAACTATCCGCTTAAAGATATAACTACCATTAAAATTGGCGGAGTGGCGCAATTTTTTAGTACGCCTAGAAACCTTATTCAGCTAAGGGCTATCCTCTCCTGGGCGGATAAGAAAAGCATATCTGTTTTTGTAATCGGCGCAGGAAGTAATTTATTAGTAAGCGACAAGGGGATTAAAGGGATAGTATTAAAATTAAGTTCAACTGGTTTTAAGAATATAGCTTTTAAGGGTAATTCCATTAAGGCAGGAAGCGGGGTCACGCTAGCTTCGCTTGTAAAGTTTGCCTTAAGTAAATCACTTTCAGGTATTGAATTTCTCTGCGGTATTCCCGGGACTCTCGGAGGGGCATTAATTATGAATGCCGGATGCTGGGGTAAAAGCATAGGGGATATGGTAAACAAAGTTGAGGCGATGGATTTAAAGGGCAATATAATAAAGTTAAGCAGGGAAGACGCCAAATTCGGTTACCGAAAGTCCGGGTTAAAGAATTATATTTTATTGAGCGCGGGGATAAGGCTTAAAAAAGGCAATAGAGAAATTATAAGGCGTAATATTAAAGATTATCTGTTGAAAAGGCGCAAGAGCCAGGACTTTACTTTTTATAATGCCGGGTGTATTTTTAAAAACCCTAAAGTAATGCCAGCAGGAAAGCTGATTGAGCTTTGCGGGTTAAAGGGAAGGGCTAAAGGAGGCGCATTTATCTCTAATAAACATGCCAATTTTATTTTGAATAAGGGCAAGGCTAAGGCTTGCGATGTATTAAGCCTTATGAAATTAATGAAAATGAAGGTTAAAAGAAAGTTTGGCGTAGTCTTAGAGCCGGAAATAAGGGTATGGCGATAAAAAATTTAGGCAGGATTGGCGTTTTAATGGGCGGGCCTTCAAGCGAAAAGAAGATATCTCTAAAGTCAGGATTTGCTGTATTAAAGGCTTTAAAAGAGTTAAAAGTTAAGGTTTTTCCGGTTGTTATCAAAAGCGATAGTTTTAAGGATAACATATCACTTCTTAAGGCAAAGAAGATTGATTGCGCATTTATTGCCCTGCATGGCAGGTTTGGTGAGGACGGAGGAATACAGAGAATTTTAAGTAAGATGAAGATCCCTTATACAGGCTCGGGTATTAAGGCTAGCAAGCTTGCTATGGATAAGGTAGCCTCGCGCAACATTTTTAAAAGAAACGGGTTATATGTGCCTGATTTTAAGGTTATAAAGAGAAGGTCCTATAGTTTGAATTTTATTCAAGGTTTGAATTTACCTCTGGTAATTAAGCCCGCGCTTACCGGTTCAAGTATCGGGATATCTATAGCAGATGCTTATAGTAGTATTGCCCCCGCAATAAGGCTTGCTTTTAAATTTGATAAGAGGGTTATCATTGAGGAGTATATAAAGGGCAGGGAGCTGACTGTAGGCATACTTGAAGGTAATCCGCTTTCGATAATTGAAATTATTCCTAAAGGACATTTTTTTGATTATCAGGCTAAATATAGGCATGGTTTAACGGATTATATTGTCCCGGCCAAACTTAAACCTAAGATTTCTGAGAAAATTAAAAGAACAGCCCTGGCAGCGCATAAACTCTTAGGTTGTTTTGGGTCTTCCAGGGTAGATATCATTCTGGATAAAAGAAACAGGCCTTTTATCCTTGAGGTAAATACAATACCCGGACTTACCTCAACTAGTTTATTGCCTAAGGCAGCTTCAGCGTCAGGCATAGATTTTGCTAACCTATGTATTAAACTAATACAACTGGCTTATGAGAAAGCGCAAAGTTAATATTCCGCTTAAGCCGTTATTTTTTGTTCTGGCAGTTTTTATTTTCCTGATCTTTATCTCAGGATATATTTTACAGTTATTAACCACTGCAGATTATTTCAAGGTTAAGGATGTTGCCGGGGGAGAGGGATTAAACGCCGAGCCTCTGTATCTTAAAGGGAAAAATATCTTTCTTCTAAACCTTGCCCGGGAGTCGCTCTATATAGCAAGGTTTTGCCCGGATTGTTTAAAGGTAAAGGTTGCCAGGATTTTGCCTGACCGTATATTTGTAGAGCTCGTAAAACGCAGGCCCGTAGCATTAGTTAAGCTTTATCGTTATTTTGCCGTGGATCAAAATGGGGTCTTTTTTAATATCTCGCAAGAACCAAAAGATTTAAAGCTTCCGGTTATTACGGGGCTTGAGACAAAAATATCCGCAATTAATCCCGGTGAAGTATCTAAAGTTAAAGAATTATCCTTGGCTATATCCATCATCAAAGAAACGGATAAGTTCCGTAATTTGAGGGATTACCCGATACAAAGAATTGATGTAAGCGGCTTAGATAATATAACCATACTTATCCCTGTCTATCCGGATAATCTTACATATAACAATTGGCTTCCTCCGGGAAGACAGAAAATACTTGAAGTAAAGATATCTGAGGGTAATATAGTAGAGAGGATTGCTGTTATGTCGGGGTTAATAAATCAGGAAAGAAACAATCTTGCTAATATTAAATACATAGACCTAAGGTTTAAGGAGCCGGTAATAAAATTCCAAGATGCTGTTAAATGATTATATCTGTGCGCTGGATATAGGTTCCAGTAAAATTGCCGTTGCCCTAGCAGAGATTAGGAAAAGAAAGCTCGCTAATATTTATTTTGATTCTTTGCCGATTAAAACGGTTAAAGAAGGAGTAATTGTCGATTCTGCCGGACTTACCAATGCTATAAGCAAAACCCTAAAGAGCTTAAAATCAAAATCCGGGGTTAAGATCAAGTTTGTTTCCGTAAATATTTCCGGACAGGATATAGTTACCAAGCATAGCCATGCGATAATACCTTTAGCCGAGAGAGGCAATAAAGTTATAAGCGTATCTGATATGCAGCTAGTAAATGAGCAGGCAAGGGTACTGGGCTCTAGCCTTGAAGATGAAATAATCCATATGATCCCTCAAGGGTACAACATAGATTCCAAAAACAATATCATTAACCCTTTGGGGTTATATAGCCATAAACTGGAGGTAGATTTGTATCTTGTATGCGCAAGATTATCTTCGGTTCAGAGCTTAAGCCGGGTTATTAACCAGTCGGGGTATGAAATCAAAGATCTGTTTTTTTCAGGGATAGCCACAAGCAAAGCAGTCTTTAGTTCGCATCTTAAGGATGGCGTTAACCTGTTGTGTGATTTAGGAAGCGATACTTCAGAAATCTTAATATTCGAAGATGGCCTGCTCAAGGGCATAGAGATCATTAATCTTGGCGGTGATAATCTTACCCGGGAACTTTCAGAAGCCCTTAAGATCCCGTTGGATTTGGCTGAAGACATCAAAAGGTCATACGGGATTATCGGTAACCCCCTTGATATAGGAGAGGATAAAGAGATACTTGTTAAGAAGAGCGAATTTTACAAACCTATTAAACAGAGGGTTGTGTGCGAAATCCTGACATCCGCGGCTGATAAGATCTGTGCGCAAATAAAAGATGCCGTAGAAAAGAAGACCGCCATTTATCAATTAAATAACTTTATTATTGTAGGAAGGACTATACTCTTAGATGGCTTTATCGAGAACCTTGAGCGTTTTCTAAACGTCCAGGTTAAGCTTGGCCGTATTACTAACCTTGAGATAGTTTCCTTGATTAAGGAAACTAGTGAGCTTTCAGGGCAGAAATACCTTAAATATGTTACGTGTTTAGGTATGCTCTCTGAGGCGTTGGAGAAAAAGCCGTTAGGGATCAGGTCCTTACATCAGCCGGCAAAAAATCTTGCTATAAAAGTCTTCAATAAAGTCAAAGAAGTTTACCAGGAGTATTTCTAACCCTTCCTTTTTTGCGTTGACCAAAGTTTATTCTGTTGTATAATATTTTACCAATGCTAAAGGATAATATCTCTAAGGTTAAGGAGAGAATCGCCTCGGTTTGTTTGAAAATTAATAGGGACCCTTCACAGATAAGCATAGTTGCCGTAAGCAAAGGTAGGCCGGTTGAAGATATAATTGAGGCGGTTGCCTGCGGCATAACTGATATCGGCGAAAATAGGGTCCAGGAAGCCATTTTGAAATACAACAAACTGGTAACCGGCAAAGAGACGAACCGGCAAATAGTAAGATGGCATATGGTTGGCCACTTGCAGACGAATAAAGTAAAAGAAGCGGTAAAGATCTTTGATTTGATTCAATCGGTAGATAGCCTATATTTAGCCGAAGAGATTGATAAGCAGGCAGCCAAAATTAATAAAATTCAGGATATTTTAATTGAAATAAAGACTTCGCCCGAGGTGACAAAATTTGGTTTAAATGCTGATGCGGCGCTCGGAGTTATAAAAGAAGTTGGTAAATTTAAGAATATCTATATTAAAGGCCTAATGACTATTGCCCCGCCGGTTAAGCATCCGGAAGAAGCCCGGCCTTATTTTAAAATTTTAAGTGGTTTGCTTGACGACCTGAACCGGCAAACTATATTGTCCATGGGCATGTCTGATGATTTTGAAGTAGCGATTGAAGAGGGCGCCGGAATGTTAAGAATCGGACGGGCAATCTTTAATTAATTAAAGCGAGATAAAGATTTTTTGTATAAACAGAAAAGCTAAAGGAGAGCTATGCTGGATATTCGTAATAAAATAGGTATCATCGGGATGGGGAATATAGGTTCGGTAATTGCCAGGAAGCTGGCTGATGAAACGGGTGAATATAGTATTTTTGTTTTTGATAAAGATAAAGATAAGACAAAAAATGTTAAATTATTTACGGTTGCCAAAGATCTTATTTCTTTAGTAGCGGGCGCAGATACGGTTATATTAGCAGTTAAGCCGCAGGATATCGACCATCTTCTAAAAGAGATTAAGAATTATATTGGGGAAAAACTGGCTATCTCTATTGCTGCCGGTATAAGCACCGGATATATCCAGAGGCTATTAGGTAGTATCAGGGTTATCCGGGCGATGCCGAATATCGCTGCAAAAATAGCAGAATCAGTAACCTGTTTATGTAAGGGGGATTTTGCTACTGAGAGCGACATTGATTTTGCAAAAGAACTATTCTATTATTTGGGGACAGTACGCAGCATAGACGAAAGTTTGATGAATGCTGCTACTGCAATTTCTGGAAGCGGCCCGGCGTACATATTTTATTTTATAGAAAATAATGCTATTGACCCTAAAAATATACCCGAGCATGCCCGCCATGATATGATGAGGAGGTTAGAGAAAGCAGCACAGTCTCTGGGCTTTGAGAGTGAAGATGCCTCTTTCTTAGCGGCAAATACAGTTAATGCATCCATAAGCCTGCTTAAACTAACCGGGCTTAAGCCCGAGGAACTAAGGGTTCAGGTTACCTCTAAAGGAGGGACTACTGAGGCAGGATTAGAGGTTTTACGTAAAGGCGGCTCTTGGGAGGACGCAGCTTTGTCTGCGGTAAAAAGAGCGGAAGAATTATCTAAGAGAGGGTAAGATTATGCATGGAATAGGAATTATCGGAGGGAGCGGTTTATACAATATAGAAGGGTTTAAAAATATAAAAGAGGTTTCAATCAATACGCCCTTTGGAAAGCCTTCGGATAATTTCATTTTAGGCAATCTGGAAGGCAGAGAAATAGCATTTCTTCCCCGGCATGGTAAGGGCCATACGATCTCTCCAAGTCGCATTAATTACCGGGCGAATATCTTTGGAATGAAGAAACTGGGTGTAAATAAGATTATATCCATAAGTGCCTGCGGAAGCTTAAGAGAGGAATTTAAGCCTTTGGATTTTGTAGTCGTGGATCAATTTGTAGACAGGACTAATAGCGCCCGGGAGATGTCTTTTTTTACTGAAGGGATAGTAGCGCATATTGAATTTTCTCGCCCTGTTTGCTCATCTTTAAGCGGTAGGATTTATGAAGCAGGCAAAGGGCTTAATCTCAGCATACACCCTAAGGGCACCTATATTAATATGGAAGGGCCGGCATTCTCTACTTTAGCTGAATCAAACTTATACCGCAGTTGGGGAATGGATATTATCGGTATGACTAATTTCGCAGAAGCTAAACTTGCGCGGGAAGCAGGAATATGCTATGCAACTTTCGCTTCGGTTACAGATTATGATTGCTGGCATCCGGGGCATGATTCAGTTACCGTTGAGTTAATACTTAACAACTTAAATAAAAATACCGAGAATGCTAAAAAGATTCTGGCTAAAGTTATAAGAAATATACCTATTCAAGAAGAATGCCCGCAGTGTTCTGACGCTCTGAAGTACGCTATTGTTACAGATAAAAAAGCTATTCCTAATAAAACCAAAAAAGACTTAAATATCCTTATAGGAAAATATGTCAGATAACCCCGGTTATAAAGACACATTAAACCTGCCTAAGACCGCTTTTCCGATGAAAGCAGATTTGCCTAAGCGCGAGCCGGATATCTTAAAGGAATGGGAAAAGAAAGATATCTACGGTTTAATCCGTAAGAAACTTAAAGATAGTCCCAAGTATGTTTTGCATGACGGCCCGCCCTATGCCAATGGCGATATCCATATCGGTCATGCCTTGAATAAAACTTTAAAAGATATAGTCGTAAAATATAAAACGATGCAGGGGTTCGATGCTCCCTATGTCCCGGGATGGGATTGCCATGGGCTTCCTATCGAGCACCAGCTTTTTAAAGAATTAAAAATCCGTAAACACCAGATATCTCAGCAAGAGTTTAGAAAGAAATCCCATATTTACGCCTTAAGTTATGTTGAGAAGCAAAAAGAGCAATTTAAGCGTTTAGGCGTATTCGGAGAATGGGATAATCCGTATTTAACTTTAACTCCGGATTACGAAGAGAGCATACTGACGGCGTTCAACGAATTAGTAAAATCAGGTTATGTTTACCGCGGGCTTAAGCCGGTTAACTGGTGCTTTAAATGTGAGACTGCTTTAGCTGAGGCGGAAGTAGAATATGAGGATCATGAATCTTGCTCGGTTTTTGTAAAGTTTAAGATTACCGGCCGCAAAGATTTTCCAGATGCTTCTTTGGTAATTTGGACTACTACCCCCTGGACTTTATTGGCTAACATGGCTGTTGCTCTACACCGCGATTTTGTCTATACCCGCGTTAGAACTGATAAAGGAGATTTAATTATAGCTAAAGTATTGCTCGAAGATGCCTTAAATAAGATGGGGATTGAAAAATTTAAGGTGGTTGATGAGTTAAGTGGCGGTCAACTCGAAGGATTAGAGTACGAGCATCCCCTTGGTTTACGGCGCGGGCGTTGCGTTTTAGCAGATTATGTATCGGGCGAAGAAGGCACAGGGTTAGTTCATATCGCTCCGGGACACGGAAGCGAGGATTATCTCGTCGGTTTAAAATATAAGCTTGAAATTATAATGCCGGTTGATAATAAGGGTAATTTTGATGATTCCACAGGCGAATTCAAAGGTTTAAATTGTTTGGAAGCAAATAAATTAATTATAGAGAGATTAGAAGAAAAAGAGGCGCTTTTGTTTAATTCCAAAATTCAGCACTCTTATCCTTTTTGCTGGCGGTGTAAGAGCCCGGTAATTTTCCGGGCTACAAAACAGTGGTTTTTAAATCTTGAGCATAAAGATTTAAGGGAAAAGCTTAAAGAGATTATCAGAAAAAGAATTACCTGGATACCTGAAAGCGGGCTGGAAAGGATATTAGGAATGGTATCTTTAAGGCCTGATTGGTGCCTTTCCCGTCAGAGGTATTGGGGTGTGCCTATACCGGCCTTAATTTGTAATGATTGCCAAGAGGAGTTTTTAATTCCAAAGGTAATTGAAAAATTTATAAGCCTCTGTTCTATGGAGGGTTCGGATTCATGGTTCTTGCGCGGGCTGAATGATTTTCTACCTGAAGGATTTACCTGCCCTAATTGCAGCGGAAGTAATTTATCAAAGGGTTCAGATATACTAGATGTGTGGTTTGATTCCGGGGTAAGCGCTCAGGCAGTCTTGAAAAAGAGGGAGGGCTTGGAATTCCCCGCTTCTTTATATCTTGAAGGCTCTGATCAGCACCGGGGCTGGTTTCAGTCTTCTTTAATACCTTCTGTCTGCCTTGAGAATGCTGCGCCTTTTAAAAGTGTTTTAACGCACGGCTTTGTTGTTGACGGAGACGGCCGGAAGATGTCTAAGTCCCAGGGGAATGTGGTTTCGCCTTTTGATATTATTAAGGATTACGGAGCGGATATCCTAAGGTTATGGGTGGCCTCAAGCGATTATAATGAAGATATAAGGATATCCAAAGAGATACTCTTGCGCCTGGCAGAGGCCTATCGTAAAATAAGAAATACGGCTCGTTTTATCTTAAGTAACCTGTATGATTTTAATCCTGATAAAGACAGCCTTGATATTGAAGGCCTAAAGAAGGTAGATAAATGGATATTAAGCAGGTTGGGGAATACCTTAAACCTAGTGGTTGAGGCTTATGATAATTTCCAGTTTCATAAGGCATATAAGGAGATTTATGATTTTTGCAACGAAGAATTGTCGATGTATTATCTGGATATGGTAAAGGGGAGGTTATATACCTATGCTGCTAATTCCTTTGAAAGGCGCTCTGCCCAGACAGCGATGCATATCACGCTTAATTCTCTGATAAGGGCAATGGCCCCTATTCTTACTTTTACCTCCGAGGAGATCTGGCAGAATATACCTAAGGCCTCAAAAGAAACTCTCATTGATAGCGTTCATCTTTTGAGCTGGCCAAAAGAAGATTTTAAAATTGATACCCAGCTAGATCCAATTATCGAGTTGATCCCTGAGGCAGCTAAGGCCTTGGAAGAGATGCGTGCCTGCGGAAGTATCGGAAGTTCCTTTGATGCCCAAATAAATCTGTTGACAAAGGACCAAATCCGTTATAACTTCTTAATAAGTTTAAAGGATGACCTTACGGAGGTTTTTAAGGTTTCATCGGTCAGCGTTGAAAGGCAAGATAGCCTGCCGCCGGATAAGATAAGTAAGGCATGCGCGGATATAGCCTTGGAGGTTAAAAAGGCGCAGGGAGAAAAATGCTCGCGCTGCTGGAATTATAGCGAAACAGTAGGAAAGTCCCAAAGGCATCCTTTGATCTGCATGAAATGCGAAGCTGCCATTAGAGAGGAAAAAACAAATTGAAAAAGAAACTTACCAAGAAAGAGCTGTTGGAGTTTAAGAAAATAATACAGAAGAGGAAAGACGAGATAAATGACGATATAAAGCATATCTCCGATGATACCTTAAAAAAGTCGCAGAAAGATGCCTCGGGAGATATATCCGGCTATACCTATCATATGGCGGACGTGGCTACTGATAATTATGACCGTGAGTTTTCCCTGGGGTTGGCCTCTAATGACCGCAAGTTCTTATATGAGCTTGATGATGCCTTAAAGAGGATAGAAGAGGGCAATTATGGAATATGCCATGATTGCGGATGCCCTATCGCCAAAACAAGGCTTAAGGCAGTACCTCAAGCGCGGCTATGCATTAAATGCCAGGCAAAAAGAGAGAAGTAATTATTGTTTTAGTAGTCCTAGCCTTAGACCAGCTATCCAAGTTTATCTTAAATGCAAACCTTGCGCTGAATGAACCGATCCCTTTGGTAAAGGGGGTATTCAGTTTAACCTTAATCCACAACCGCGGGGCAGCATTTGGCATATTTAAAAATCAGCTCTACATCTTTATTTTTATATCGGTTATTGCGATAGCGCTGATTTATCCCATGTTTAAAAATAATAAAAGCGGTAAACTTTATTCCCTATCTTTAAGTTTGATATTGGCAGGCACATTAGGCAATTTTTTGGACCGGGTTTTCTTAGGCTACGTCATCGATTTCCTGGATTTTCATATCTGGCCCGTATTTAATGTTGCAGATAGCGCTATAACCTGCGGCACTTTAATCTTAGGCTGGCTAATATTTAAACCAAGTAAAAGACATGCATCCTGAAATTTGTTCCATAGGACCTTTTGTAGTCTATTCTTACGGATTTATGCTGGTGGTTGCTTTTCTTGTTGCGGTAACTCTTGCCTCTTATGAAGCCAAAAGGCAGGGGATAAATCCCGATTTTATTTTTAATTTTAATTTCATTATTTTTGTCTTTGGGATTATCGGCTCCAGGCTTTTTTATGTGTCTTACAACTTAGGATATTACTTCGATAATCCGAAAGAGATTATCATGCTCTCTCACGGAGGTATGTCGTGGTTTGGCGGTTTTTTCTTAGGTTTATGCGCAGGATTAATTTATATAAGGCTTAAGAAAGAAAGAATATATAAAGTTTTGGATTTAGTTGTGCCATTTTTAGCCTTAGCGCAGAGTTTAGGGCGTATAGGCTGTTTTCTAAACGGGTGTTGTTTCGGCAAGGAATCAATTTATGGGGTTTACTTCCCGGTTCACGGCTTGGTATTAATCCCCACGCAGCTGTATTCATCATTTATCCTGCTTTTAATATTTATTATTTTAAGGTTTATCCAGCTGCGGCCCCATCGGCTGGGCCAGGTATTCTATACTTACCTGTTTCTTTATTCGATTAAAAGGTTCTTTATAGAGTTTCTCCGTGGGGATAATAAGCTCATCATTTTTGACCTCACCTTATTTCAACTTATAAGTATCGCCATATTTATAATCGCAACCCTTAAACTGATAAATAGGGACAGCGCCCATTTTCCTAAGAAGCAGAGATAGATTAGAAAATGGTCGCTGTCCCTATTTAAAGAGAATGAAAGAATATAGTTTTATAGTTTCTTCTGAAGAGGCAGGGATAAGACTGGATATCCTCCTTAGTAATTTTTGCAAGAATAAAAAACTGGGGGTCTCGCGTACATTGATTAAGGCCATTATTTTAAAGGGCTTAGTCTCTGTCGGCGGGATAGTTGCCCTTACTGCGCATTATAAGGTAAAGCCACAGGAGGAGGTTAGATTTAGTCTTGAGGATAAGGTGCCTCTAGAGATAAAGGCTGAGCCGATAGAATTTGATATTGTTTATGATGATAGCGACCTGGCGGTGATAAATAAGCCTTCAGGGTTGGTGGTTCATCCTGCTCCTGGTAATTACGAGCATACGCTGGTAAATGCATTAAAGAATGTATTCAGGGAATTATCCGATATCAATCCTGCCCGGCCTGGGATTGTGCACCGCCTGGATAAGGAGACCTCAGGGCTTTTGATTATTGCCAAAAATAACTTTAGCCATTTAGGCCTTACCAAACAGTTTATTGAGCATACCATTAAAAAAGAGTATATTGCTATTGTTAAGGGAAATATGGAATTTGATGAAGGGGTAGTAGAGGCCCCGATTTCCAGGCATTTATATAAGAGAAAGAATATGGCGGTTAGCTTCTCGCAGAAGGCTAAGGAGGCTAAGACTTATTACCGTACCCTAAAGCGATTTAAGGATTATAGTTTGATCGAGCTGCATCCTTTCACCGGAAGGACCCACCAATTAAGGGTCCATCTGGATTTTATCGGCCACCCTATATTAGGGGATGAAAAATACGGAAAGAATAATAAATTCAGCCGCCTTGCCCTGCATGCTAAGAGGCTTATCTTTACCCACCCTAGAACCGGAAAGGTTATGGATTTAGCTGCCCCTATCCCAGAAGAAATTCTCGCGTATACTAAATAAGTCTTGATTTTTAATCAGCCACTACTGTATAATAATTTAAGGTCAATAAATTAAAAGGAGGAAGAATGAATAAAAGGGTTAGTGCTAGTGTCCCAGTACTTCTGGTTATAATATTAACAATTATACTTCTTGGCTCTACAGCTTCTGGCTTTTATCTTTATTACAACGAGCATCTTAAAAATATCGAGCTTAATAATAGAATAGAGGAGGTAATTACCAAGCAGAAGGCCTCAGAGGCAAAGCTTCTGGAGTCACAAAAGGTAGTCTCTTCTTTGGAGTTGAGGCTTAAGGATTCTACGTCTAAAATCGATGATTTAAATAACCAGCTTAACCTGGAAAAGGCCTCTAAGGCAGCGGCAACTTCAGACTTAGAGAATATCCGCGCTCAGTTGCAGGAGCAGAATAGCCTGAGGGCTAATCTGGAGAGTAAGTTGAGGAAAGCTGAAGAGCAGCTCTCTTCAATGGAGGAGAAGCTTAAAGATTTAGAATCTAAGAAGGCCGAGCTTGTAACTAAGGAAAAGCTTGAGGCAGAAGGCCAGGCAGAAGGCGTTGAATTGGGTAAAATCTTAGTCGGGCCTGATAAGGTTAAGGTTAACGTGCCTGATGATGCTGATTTAGCCAAGCCAGCCGAAGGCAAGGTCTTAGTGGTTAATAAGGAATATAATTTTGCGGTTATCAGTTTCGGCAGCAAGGACGGCGTAAAACTCGGCGACCTCTTTTCTATTTACAGCGATAAGAAGTATGTCGGTGATGTTAAGGTTGAAAAATTACATGATTCTATGTCCGCCGCAGGATTTATATCGGAAGATATAAAAAACAGGGTTAAAGAAGGCGATAGAGTCGAAAAAAAGGGTTAAATGAAGCCACTTAATATCCTGCCTGCCTTAAAATTAAAGGGCGCAGTCATTTTACCCGGAGATAAGTCCATAGCCCACCGCGCGGTATTCTTAAGCGCAATCAGTTGCGGTAAGACTATCCTTTATAACTTTCCCTTTAATGATGATTGCCTGGCTACGCTTGATATCTTCAGGGAGCTTGGTGTTAAAATCAGCAAGATAAAGCCACAGCGGATAATTATATCTTCAAAGGGGCTTAATAGCCTGAAGCCGCCTAAACGGGATTTATTTATTAAAGAATCGGGGACGACCTTTAGACTTCTTTTAGGCCTTTTGGCTGCACAGAAGTTTACGGTAACCCTTAAGGCCGGCAGGGCGCTTTCTTTAAGGCCTATGCTTAGGGTTATTAATCCATTAAAGCAAATGGGCGCAGATATTACTCCAGAATATCCGCCTATTACTATAAAAGGCGCTCAATTAAAGGGCATTGATTATAAACTTCCGGTTGCCTCTGCTCAGGTAAAATCAGCCATACTTTTAGCCGGGCTTTATACAAAGAAGAGGACAAGGGTTATTGAGCTTCAAAAGTCGCGCGACCATACAGAGCGCATGCTTAAGCTTTTTAAGGCCGGTATTAAAATCAGCGGCAATACTATTACTCTTAAAGGAGGAAGCGAGCTTAAAACGCCCCGCAGGATAGATATCCCCGGCGATATATCCTCAGCCGCCTTTTTTATGGTTGCTGCAACTATCATTCCGCGCTCAGAGGTGGTTATAAAGAATGTTAATCTTAATCAAAGCAGGCTGGGGGCAGTGTATGCCCTGGCGAGAATGGGGGGATGCATTAAGATTTTAAAAGCTAACAGATATATTCCCCGCGCGCAAGAACCCTCGGGTGACATCCTGGTAAGGGCAAGCAGGCTTAAGGGTATAAGGATAGGCAAGAAAGAGATTCCTTCTTTGATTGATGAATTACCTATTATTATGGTGGCGGCTTCTTTAGCAAAGGGTAAGACTGTGCTTTCAGGTATCGGCGAGCTAAGGGTGAAAGAGACAGACCGCATAGCTTCTATGACGGAGAATTTAAGGAAGATGGGTGTTTCTATTAAGGTAACGAAAACAAGGAGTAATTCCGAAGAAATTATCATTTACGGCAGGGGGGAGCTTAACGGAGCTTCTTTAAAAAGTTTCGGTGACCACCGCAGCGCTATGAGTATGGTTGTAGCTGCCTTTGCAGCAAAGGGCAAATCCCGCATCGATGACGTCTCTTGTATAAATAAGTCTTTCCCTGATTTTGTCGATAACCTTTATTCTTTAAGAAAGTAAAAGGCCTTTTAATATTGACTATTCTTCTAAAGTTGATTATACTTATATATAATCCTTTAACCTTTTGAATAGGAGACGGGGATGGCCAAAAAACGTATCTTTATAGCGGATGATCAGTCAGAAGTACTTTCCTTGTTAAAAGACTTCCTTACTACTAACAATTTTGATGTCATGACCTGCAAGGAATCCAAGAATGTCTTGCGTCTGATTCGCTCCTTCAAGCCTCACTTAATTCTTTTGGATTTGCTGATGCCTGACTTGGGTGGTTTTGAGGTATGTGAAATCTTAAATAATGAACCTGAGACCCGCGGGATACCGATAATTGTCATTTCCGGGTTAAGCGACTCGCTGGATATTAAAAAAGCCTATAAATTAGGCGTAGTGGATTATCTGGTTAAACCTTTTTCGCTGGACAGTATGCTTAATAAGATCAACCAGGCTATTGCCAATAAGGAGAAGACTTTTTAACCTACCGCACATTTACCGCAGGAACAAAACCACCTGAATTTGCTTAAGTTATGTATAAATCTTAGTTTAATCCGGCATTAAACCCTGACTAGCGCTTTTCCCCGGATATTTTAAAGCAGGCGCAGAAACTCTCTTGCCTTATCTCCGCATCCAGCTTATCCGACGGAAAAATCACTTAGAAAGTAGAAATAGTACTTGACAAAATGTATATTTTTTTATATCATTTGATATAGAGTTATATGACTTACTATAACTTACTATAA
>JAFGUY010000034.1 GCA_016938245.1 Candidatus Omnitrophota bacterium
CAGAAACTTCTTTGGTCTTGTATCTATGCGTCCGATTTACCATGGACAAGATAGATTCGTTCCATTACTTATGCGAAAGTCAATAACAATGGGGGGGGGTTATGCTAGAGCTAAAATTGGTTGAAATCAAAAAACCCGATGAGGCTAATGTAATTATAGGCCAGAGCCACTTTATTAAAACAGCAGAGGATCTTTATGAAGCTTTGGTTAATAGCGTACCGAGAATAGAATTCGGGGTTGCCTTTAATGAAGCTAGCGGCGCATGTAAGATAAGATCAGAGGGTAATGACCTTGCTCTCAAAAGTTTGGCTGAAGAGAACTGTTTGAATATAAGCGCAGGGCATATTTTTGTCATTCTTTTAAAGAATGCCTATCCTATAAATGTCTTAAACGCGATTAAAAATATCCCCGAGGTATGTAATATATACTGTGCCACTGCTAATCCGGTTCAGGCCATTCTTGCCGTAACCGAGAAAGGGCGGGGGATCTTAGGTGTTATTGACGGGTTAATCCCTCAAGGGGTTGAGGATGGGAGTGATATCTCTTGGCGAAGGAATTTCTTGCGTAAAATAGGGTATAAGTTATAATTACTATTGTAAGTTTGGCCTAATTCTGTTATAATTTTTCAACAATGGATTTCAAGAAAGCTAGGAAAATGCTTAGCCGACTTTTCGGGTGGCTAGGCTTAAATATATGTTCTTTGATAATTAGAATCTTACCGGAGAAGTTTATCTATGGTTTTGCTAAGGCTATAAGTTCTCTTGCTTATGTTTTTGCCAAAAAACAGAAGGATATTGCTTTTGAAAGTTTAAAGATTGCTTTCGGCAAAGAGAAAAGTATGGAAGAACTCGATAAAATAGTACGGCAATGTTTCGATTACATAGCCAAATCAGCAGTAGAGCTTATGTCTCTTATGGATAAACCCCAGCTTCTTAAAAGAAGGGCGGATATAGTAGGCAGGGAGAACCTGGATAAAGCATTATTAAATAGAAATGGTGCAATCCTGGTAAGCGCACACTTTGGGAATTTCCCGCTTTTGCTCGGCAGGCTGGCAGTAGAAGGATATAAAACAGCAGGGATTATGCGTCCGATGAGGGATTTAAGGGTTGAGAAGATTTTCCTAAAGAAGCGCCGGAAGTTCGGGGTTAAGACTATTTACAGCCAGCCGCGCAATGTTTGCGTTAATGATACCATAGAGTCGCTGCGTAATAACGAGTTAGTCTTTATACCTATAGACCAGAATTTTGGCACAGCAGGAGTTTTTGTAAATTTCTTCGGCAGGAAAGCGGCTACGGCAACCGGGCCTGTGATCTTTGCGCAGCGTACCAAAGCGGCGCTTATTCCCTGCTTCATCTTAAGGCAGGAAGATGACCGGCACAGAATAATCTTTGAGCCGGCTTTAGATTTGAAAGAAGGGGAAAACCCTAAGGAGACAATCCTTATTAATATACAGAGGCTAACCGACATTATCGAGTCTTATATACGTAAATATCCTGCGGAATGGGGATGGATTCACCGTAGGTGGAAGAGCAAACCGAGTTAAGAGGAGGTGTGATATGGCAGAGGAAGTTAAAAAAGAAGGGACAGGTGGTTTTGCAGCGGACAAAAAGATACTTGCTACGATATTAAAGGTTGTTTTAGGCCTGGTTTTCTTAGTTTTAGGCGCTATGGCAATTTTAACGTGGTGGGGATCTCTTTTAGTGATCATTAAAGGTTCTATCGGCCTATTTTTAATTTTGGCCGGGGTCATTACCTTAGCTATAGCAAAAGAATAGCATATTATAGTTTAGGTTAACAAAAGGGGCTAGATAATAATCTCGCCCCTTTTTATTTACCCCGTAAAAAATCCTCTAACGGGGTTTACATTTTAATATTTTAAGGTATAATTATTACATTATTAATCTTACAAAAGCTAAGGAGCAAGGCATGGAGTCAATATTGAAGAAAGAGGTAATAGTAAATAGAGTTATCTTGAAGAGTTTGGCAGTCGTCTTCTTCGTAACCGCAATAAGTTTAGGGGCTTTTGTGCGTATCCCCTTGGCCTTCACCCCGGTTCCGTTGACATTGCAGACTTTTTTTGTACTGCTTTCTGCCGGCCTGCTTGGTTTACGTTTGGGCTTACTTGTCCAATTAACCTATATATTCTTAGGTGTTACGGGTGTATCCGTTTTTACGGGGATATCCACAGGGTTAATTTATTTCTTAGGGCCTACTGCCGGGTATTTATTCGGTTTTATCGCTGCCACTATTTTTATCGCAAGATTTATTAAATATTCCCGGGGAAATATTTATTCTACTATGGGCGTATTTTTCCTCGCTAATTTGCTGCTTTTATTATGCGGCGTTATCTGGCTTAAGATGTCTTTACACCTTGATTGGATAAAATCTTTTGCTATTGGTTTTATCCCGTTTCTTCCCGGAGATACGCTTAAAGTAACCCTGGCTGCATTCTTATTATTAAAGATTAAGCCGCGCATAAAGTCAATCCTATAGATAGCTAATCTATAAGATAAATATAAATGAAAAAGATCGCGCTAAAACTCGTTTTACTATTATCAATATCCTTTTTCTTGTGGTTTTTTGCAAACAGAATAGGTATGGATCATGCACAGGCATTGTCTATAGCTATATTTTCTGTATCAATACTAGGGACTCTTTTCTTTTGGGATTTTCGGCTTAGCTTTGCCTTTGTCGGCACAGCCGTCCTTTTAATAACCAAGACTATAGATATAGAGCATCTATTGGAATTTTCTTCTCTGGACGTAATCCTGTTTCTTGTAGGGATGATGGTAATTATGGGGAGGTTAAAGGATGCAGGGGTTTTTGCCTGGATAGTAAGTGTTATTTTAAGGATTCCGCGCCTTACGGGCAGAAGATTCATTTTTATTGTAGCAATTTTATCGGGGATTTTTGCCGGAGCGGTTGATGAGGTGACTTCTATAATATTTATGGCGGCTGCGGTATTAGAGATATGCGATTATTTTGAGGTTAACCCTACTCCTTTTATTATCATCTCCGTGTTAAGCACTAATATCGGTTCAGCAGCGACAGTACTGGGCAATCCTATAGGGATACTTATCGCTAGTAAATCAGGCCTTACTTTTGAGGATTTCATAATTAAGGCTATGCCCATATCAGCTATATGCCTTTTAGTTACAGCAGGGATGCTTATATTTTGGTATAAAAAACCCATAGCCTTATTGGATAAGAATATTAAAGAGCTTGGGGCTAATGATATACTTACTAAACTTATCTCTGTCCCGGCAGATAAGAGGTTAAAGATTAACTTGTCCATATTTTTCATAACCCTGATTTTTATCTCTTTGCATCACCGTATAGAAGTACTTTTAGGATTAGCCCCTAATACCGTTCTTTTGGCGGTCCCGCTTATTTCAAGCGGGTTAATTATGGTTTGGAAGAGAAACAAGGCGAGAAAATATATCGAAAAAGACGTGGAATGGTGGACTCTAATATTCTTTCTTTTATTATTTGTTCAGGCTGGGACGCTTAAATATACGGGAACAACGGTTTTTATCGCAGATAAGCTTATTAAGTTGACCGGGGAAAATTTGAATATATTGACTAGCGTTATCCTTTGGATAAGCGCTCTGGGATCGAGTATGTTTGATAACGTAGTTTTAGTAGCTGCTTTTATCCCGGTTTTACAGGGTTTTCAAGCCTTGGATATTACCACGCATTCTTTATGGTGGGCGCTTCTTTTCGGCGGATGCTTAGGAGGCAATATAACCCTAATCGGCTCAACCGCTAATATCGTAGCTTTGGGAATATTGGAGAAAGAAAGGAATGTCCGTATAATTTTCTTTAGCTGGTTTTGGGTAGGCTTAAGCGTAGGATTGGTTACAACCTGTATAGTCTGGGCTGCGCTTATCTTAGTGCCTTTTTATAAATAATGCAAAGAACCCTATTTAGAAAGAACAAAATGAGGTTTAAATTAATACCAGTTTTTATTCTAATGGTTTTAGCTTTACAATTATTAGGTTGTGCTCTATTGCG
>JAFGUY010000035.1 GCA_016938245.1 Candidatus Omnitrophota bacterium
GGAATAATAATAGCGGGAAGCCGAAAATAAGCCAACTCAGCTAAAGTAGTAGCCCCTGCGCGGGTAATAGCTAAGTCTGCCGCACTATAGGCTAGGCCCATGTCCTCAAGGAAGCTATAAACCCTTGACTTAATTCCAAGCCCCTGGTACCTCTTCAGAGCAATACTGTAATCCTGGCTGCCGGTAATATGAATTACCTGTAAAGAGCCTTTTTCTTTTATTAAATCCAGCATATCCATAAAAACTGAATTAATTCTCCCGCTCCCCTGGCTCCCGCCCATTACCAGGATTACAGGGCTAACCCTATCAAAACCCAAAAGGCTCAATGCCTCATCTCTTGCAGTTTTCTTGATACCCGCCCTTATAGGGTTACCGGTTAAGAGGATTTTATCCTGGGATACGCTAAAATACTTCCCAGACTCGGGAAAAGAGACTGCTATTTTATCTACGAACTTAGATAAAAATATATTTGCCCTGCCCGGTAAAACATTCTGTTCGTGTATAATGGTCCTAATTCTGAAAAACCATCCCCAGATGACCAAAGGTATAGAATCAATACTTCCAAAACCTACTACAACATCCGGCCTGAATTTAAGTAATAAAATTAAACTCTCCCAGGCCCCTTTTAGAAAAATCATAAATGCCATAAGGCTTTTAGGGTTTAGCCCGAAAGAGAGACTGGCGGAGGATATGCGGGCTATCCTGCAATCAAAAGAACTGAGATCAAATTTTATGCTTCTTGAGGGCAAAACCAAGAGCCTCTCAACTCCGCCCAGAGAGCCTTTAACTTTCTCCATGAAGGCTAAGGCCGGATAGATATGGCCTCCGCTTACTCCTGTAACCGCTATAATTTTCATATTCTCTTAAGGATATTCTCCGGTACGGGCGATATTAACTAATATCCCGACACTTACCATATCAAAAATAAATGACGAACCTCCATAGCTTATAAAAGGCAGCGGTAACCCTTTAATAGGTAATAACCCGCAGGAAACCCCTATGTTAATTATTGCCCGGAAAGAGACCATTAAAACAAGGCCTAGGCTTAAGAAATAACCGAATCTATCCGGGGCATTCTTTATGATCTTAATCCCCTGTTGAATAAAAATAATAAAAAGCACAATCACTCCTATAGTCCCTAATAAACCCAGTTCTTCGCCGATTATGGAAAAAATGAAATCAGTATGGGCAGCCGGCAGATAGAATAACTTCTGTTTGGAATGGCCTAAACCCACCCCGAAGATTCCACCCGAACCTAAGGCAATCTGGGATTGGATGATCTGAAAACCGCTACCCCTAGGATCAAGCCAGGGATTGATAAAGGCAAGAACCCTAGCTCTGCGGTATGGGACGCTAAAAATCAGAAGATAGAGCATGGGAAGGCTAGCCAATATTAAAGACACTATATACGCCGGGCGTACACCCGCAACAAAAAGCATGATTAACACCACAAAACCTAATGCAACCGTAGTCCCTAAATCCGGTTGCATTAATATCAAGACAGCAGCAAGCCCTAAAAAACACACCGGAGGAAGGAATCCTTTTAAAAATGTTTTAATTAAATTGCCCTTACGGGAGATAAAATCAGCGATATAAATAATGACCGCGAGGTTAGCAAATTCTGAGGGCTGGAGACTCAAGAGCTTAAACCTGAACCATCTCCTTGCCCCGGAAACCTCCCTGCCCAAACCAGGGATTAAGACCAAAACCAATAATACCAAAGAAATAACAAGTAAGGGCCTGGCTATCTTTCTCAATTTATGGTAATCAACCGCCATAAAAATGAAAGTCAGAATAGCCCCTATAAACATGAAGATCAAATGCCTCTTTAGAAAGAAAAGCCCGTCTTTATATCTCTCTAAGGCATATATGCTTGAGGAGCTGTAAATCATCACAATCCCCACGCACATAAGAATTACCGCTACCGTAAAAAGGTTTATCCTGATATTACGTACCATAATTTAAGATTTAAGCTCTCCTACCAAAGCCTTAAAAGCCCTTCCCCTCTCTTCATAGTTAGCGAACATATCAAAGCTCTTGCACATAGGGGAAAACAAAACGCAATCACCGCTCTTGCTAAGGTTAAACGCCTTTTCAACCGCATCCCTAAGGCTATCTGCGCGGGATACATTAATAGACCCGCTAAACACGCTATGGATCCTATCGCTTGCCTCACCGATTAAAACTAGGTTTTTTACTTTCCGCCGGGCAATATCTAAAACCCTGGAATAGTCATTCCCCTTCTCTCTTCCTCCGGATATAAGAATAGCCGGGCAGCTTAAGGTATTTAAAGCCCAAACAGTAGCCTCAGTAGTAGTAGACTTAGAATCATTGATAAATCTAACTCCCCGTAAGTCCATAACCTCCTCCATACGGTGCTCCACCCCCTTAAAATCAGCCAGGGTATCCATGGCTAGTCTTTTGTCTATCCCCAGTATTTCAGCAATCTTCAGGACTGCTGACTGATTAGGGTTTAACCCTTCTTCCTTCTTGAAATAAACTGTTTTTGCGCAAGCCTTAGAGCTTAAGTTACGCACCGCTTCGTCATCATAATTTAAAACCAAATAATCTGAGGGCCCTTGGTTCTTGAATATCCGCTCTTTGGCGCTGATATAATCCTGCATGCCGTTATACCGGTCAAGGTGGTTACGGCTTAAATTAAGTATCATTGATATCTTTGGCTTAAACCCATCAATAGCCTCCAGCTGGAAAGAGCTGACCTCGAGAGAAACAAAATCCCCCTCCTGCATCTTGCCTACTTCTTGGGTAAAAGGATTGCCTATATTGCCGCAGGTAAAAACCTTTTTCCCCCAGGCCTCTATTAACCTTCCGACTAAGGTGGTAACCGTAGTCTTGCCGCAGGTTCCGGTTATAGCAATGACCTGCGCCGGGCACAATCTCCAGGCAAGCTCAATCTCTCCGATAACCGGTATCTTAGCTTCCTTCCCCCAAAGAAGAGGCAGCGCATCGTTGGCCACACCGGGAGAAACCACTATAAGCTCAATCCCTGCTAGAAATTCCCGCGAATGCCTGCCTAGTTCTACTTTAATATCCTTTGAATTTAACCGCTTAAGGTTTTGACGGGTTAATGGGTTGTCCTGGCTATCCGTAACCTTAACTTGAGACCCTAACTCAGAAAGCAGGTTAGCTGAAGATAATCCGCTGCGGCCAAACCCTATGACGAGGACCCTCCTGCCTTTAAAATAATCTGTATTCTTCATGAGATCTCTAACGGACCTTCAGAGTAACTATGGTCATAATCGCCAGGAGCCCGGCAATAATCCAAAACCTGACTATAACCTTGTTCTCCGGCCAATTAAGAAACTGGAAATGATGATGCAAAGGCGCAATCCTAAAGATACGTTTTTTAGTTAAACGGAATGAACCAATCTGTAATATTACTGAAAGGGCCTCAAGAACGAAAATTCCTCCCACTATAACCAAGAGGAGCTCTTTGCGTATTAATAATGCTACTGTCCCTAGAGACCCTCCCAAAGCCAGGGAACCGACATCACCCATAAAAATAGAGGCAGGATAACAGTTAAACCATAAAAATCCCAACCCCGCACCTAATATACTGGCGCAGAATACCGTAAGCTCTCCGCTGCCGCTTATAAAAGGCACCAAAAGATATTCACTTAAACGAATATGCCCGGATACATAGCAGAGTACGCTAAATGCAAATGCGACCATAACTACTATGCCTATTGCTAAGCCATCTAAGCCGTCAGTAAGATTAACCGCATTGGAGGTGCCAGCAATCACTAAGATTACAAAAATTATATACAGCCCGTTTAAATCTAAAGCTACATTCTTTAGAAAAGGAATATCTAATTTTAGGCTGCTTTGAAAATATAAGAGGAAAACTACCCCCAAAATCAAACCCAAGAGCGCCTGGCTGGTAAACTTTGTCTTAGCCGTAAGCCCTTTAGCATTCTTTTTGGTTTGCTTTAAATAATCATCAATAAAACCGGTTATCCCAAGCCAGATTGTACTAAAGAGTACAACCCATATATATTTATTGGAGATATCCGCCCAAATAAGCGTTGAGAAAACAATTGCTACCAAAATAAGGATACCCCCCATAGTAGGGGTATCCTTCTTGCTGTGATGCAAGGTATCCAATGCATCGCTATCGCCTTTATTAATCTTCTCCCCCACCTTAAGGCTCTTAAGCTTTCTTATCACATAGGGCCCTAACAAAAGACTTATCAAAAAGCTAGTCAAAGCTGCCATAGCTGCCCGAAAGGTGATATACCGGAAAATATTAAAAAAGGAAATTGACTCGTGAAGCGGAAATAATAAATTATATAACATTTAAAAGTTAAATACCTCCTCCATCTTCATTCTGCGCGAGCCCTTTACTAAAATAATATCATTTGGGTTAGCTTTTATCTCTTTAAAAAGTATGCTGCGGGCCTTAGAGGAATTTAAGCAAGAGGTTATCTTTTCCCTGCCAAAGTTAATACCCTTTAAACTCAGGCTGCTTAAACTACCCACTGCTATAATTTTATCACAAAATTTAGCTGCCTTGGCTATGAACTCAGCGTGAAAGGCTGCGGTATTCTTACCCAACTCCAGCATATCTCCGATCACCGCTATTCTTCTACCCCTAGGCTTCATCTCTTTAAGTAAATCCAATGCCTGCCCTAGAGAAAGCGGGTTAGAATTATAGGTATCATCGATAAAACTAATGCCTTTTTTCTTAATAATATTGAGCCTGCCCGAAGGTAGCTTAAAGACGGATAACGCGCTAGCAATCTTTTGGTATGGAATACCGAAAATCCTGCCTAAGGCTATAGCGGTTAAACTATTGTAGATATTATAATACCCGGGAACGGTTAATGCAAATTGTAATCTTCGGTTTACCGTAAACTTCTGCTTTCCTGAAACCCGGCTTATTAGAGAGGCCCTGAAGTCGCTTGGATTATTTATGCCCACACCTAAAGAAAATACCTTGCTGTTTTTTCTTAAGAGTTCTCCCCTTAGGAATTTATCATCCGCATTCAATACTGCTATAGCCGGCTTCTCAAGCCCTGAAATCAAATTACGTTTTTCTTTGAATACCCCCTTAATACTTTTAAGGTGCTCTAGATGGGAAGGGCCGATATTGGTAATTACCCCTATGTTAGCAGCAGCTATAGCGCTTAGGTATTTCACTTCTCCGAAATGATTAGTACCTACCTCCAATACCGCCAGATCATAAGTACTATCGAGCTTAAGAAGGGTAAGCGCAAGCCCGATATGGTTATTTTTAGTCCCCTCATTACTGAGGACCTTAAACTCTTTAGA
>JAFGUY010000036.1 GCA_016938245.1 Candidatus Omnitrophota bacterium
GTCAAAGAACCCTAACGCCGCTCAATTCCAACATATCAAATCTCAACGATTCAGAGAACGGCTTGGAAATTAACAAACTACTGTAATTATATTTGCTTCAAGCATTTTTATCCTGCCATTGCCAATATGGCAATAGATTTATTATAAAAATAAGGCCTTCCGAGGTACCCGGCTAAGTTTAAAGGCGCCTGTTCAGCCATAGTATATACCCCCAGAAGAGGTACATCTTTACCGAAAACTTCTTTTATTGCCTCTATCTCTTCGCCTTCCTGTCTTCCTAAGACCATTAACCTCGAGAGAGAATTAAAAACAAGGATGAATTTTGCTTCTTGGTTCTTTAAGCTTTGCCTGGCTAATACAGCTGCTTCTTTTGTGCTTTCAAGGCAGTATTCTTTGGAGCTAATCATTAACCTCACTTGACTTCCTTGCGGAATGTCGCCGTCAAAATTAAGCGCGCCGGAATCTTCTATTGAAGAGAGGTTTCTTAAAAGATATTCTTTTCTCTCGGCGATCGCAACCCCTAAAGGGTACAATGAAGAAATATATTTTAAATCCTTTTTTAACCCGGAAGTATCTTTTGCAAAATAATCTTTGTAAAGAGAATCTGCCGGTTTACCGTCTATCTCATGGATGATGTTGCCTGAAGATAGGGTTACTTCTCTGGGCTTGCCCAAAGGATGCCAGCCGTGTTTTACGCTTAGCCCAAAGTTTAATTTGCCGCCGAAGAGTATCCCGCAGGCAGCGTTATTAAGAGAAGAGCTTCCGTAATAAATAGAACTTAAAGACGAAGACCCTACCAAAGGAAAACTTCTTCCTACTCTTTTCTGTAGCCCCAAAATAACATTTTGCCCGTCAGGGATATACCCGCTGGAAAATACCATACTTAAATTCCGGCGGATCCCTTTGCATCCGTATAAAAGGTCTTCTCCGAGCTTTTCTCCTGAAGCCGCTGCGTTTTCTTTCGTAATATTTTTAATGCAGGCAGTATTGAGGTATATATCTTCGGGAAAACTGAAAAGCACAATCGCTAGCCCCTGTTTGCATACCCTTTGATTAAGCATGATTGACGGAGAGGTTAATCCAAGGAGAGGAATATCTCCCGACAATTCAGATAAGGTTTTTAGTATTAAAGGATGGTTAAATCTTACCGTACTGAATAAAAGAACTAAGTCAATTTTTTCCCGGTTAACTCCGGGCAAAGCGCGGCTGAAAGCTTCTTTAACTGCTTTTATATGGTCAGTATTTTCGCTAAAACCCGTCCCTATTTGCATGAGCCTCATTATATAACACTTTTTTAAGGAAGGGTCAATAAAATTCTTAGGGGACGGTTTTCTCAAGCATTACTTCATCAATACCAATGAGTTATGGCACCTTCGAAATACACTATTTTTTTTATTCTATTTCTCAGTAATCTTGGAAAATAATAAAGAGCACCCCTGTCTTCTTAGAATCGCATTTTATCTCAAACTTTATTTTGATGTTTTCGTAATATCTTATAATATTTAGGGTTAGGAGGCGAAGAACCATCCCCTAAAAAGATGTTGACCGGGATTTTTAGTATGATATTATTATTTAACAAAATAATACTGCCGTTTATACTGGTTTTAATCTAGCATTTAAACTAATGAAAGTAATAGAGAAAGAAAAAGCATTGATACTGAGAAAGCAAGGAAAAACCTTTAATGAAATATTGGAAAAGGTAGTTGTTTCTAAGGGGAGTTTGAGCTATTGGCTGCGTGGTATTGATTTAACTGACAGGCAATTAAAGCGTATCAAGTACAAAAATGAGAAAACAAAGCGTAAATTTGTTGAATATAATGCAGCAAAAAGAAAGCAGGCAGAGACAGAAAAAGAGTTTATCTTGAATTCTGCGGCACAGGAGATAGGTAATCTGTCTAAGAAAGAGTTAAAATTAATCGGGATTGCTTTATATTGGGCAGAGGGGTATAAGGCTTCTGCTCGTTCTATCGCGGAATTTACAAATAGCGACCCTGCGATGATTACGCTGATGATGCGTTGGTTTAGGGATGTTTGTGGCGTGCCGGAGCCGCGTTTTAGAGTGCGCTTGCAGGTTCATGATATAGCACGGCAATCCAAAGCTGTAGATTATTGGTCAAGAGTTACGGCGCTTCCCAAAAATCAATTTACAAAACCATATGTTAAAATCAGCCCGTCAAGCAAGAATAAGATGGGAAGTATATTGCTTTATGGAATTTGTAGTCTACGGGTTTGCGATACAAAATTATTCAATAAAATTCAAGGTTGGATAAAAGGTTTAATGGCGCTATCGTCTAGCCCGGCCTAGGACACCAGCTTCTCAAGCTGGGTACACGGGTTCAAATCCCGTTAGCGCTACCACTCGGAACGGTTAACCCCAAAGACTTAAGTCTTTGGGGCGGTTTCAAAAAGAGGTGGGCTTCATTTTTGGAGTCCACTTTTATTTTGTGGATAACTTCACATAAAAAGCGTTTTTTCTCGCCAAAGGAAAAAGCTGTAAAATTTACCAGAGATTTTTCGACATCTCTGGCTGCATTTTTTGCTGAACAAGCCAAAACAGCCCTTCTCCTCAGCACTTCTTCAAGCCTCATTAGCTCATATTGTGATTCGTTAAGTTCCGGAGCTATCCTTTCCAGTTTTTCATTTATCGCATTTAAGGTGTAGGGCTTGACTCCTTTATCCCCCATCCATTCAAGAAGATTTTCTTTTTGGTTTTTAAGATTTGCTACTTTCCGCGAGAGGCGTTTCTTCCGAATTTTCAGAGCGGGCAGCTTAGCCATAAATCTCATTTTTAAGTTGTTTATGGTGTTGGATAATAACGCCTCGTCCGAATAAAATTCTCCTATCGTATCTAAAACTCTTCTCTCTAAAATGTCGGCTCTTATGTAGTCGGTATTGCAGTTTTTGTGAATCGCCCTGTTGGTACACACATAATACTTGTATTTGTTTTTAGGTGGTATGCCGGGATACAACACGTGCATGGCTGAGCTGCATTTATTACAAAAAATTATGCCTGTGAGAAGGTTGGGACTCACAAGCCCCCGCGTTTTTGCCTTTCTCGTTTTTAAATCTTGCTGTATCTTTTCAAACTGCGCCTCTTTAATGATTGGCTTGTGAGTCCCAGCTACTCTCTCGCCGCCCCAGCATAAATAGCCGATATAGACGGAATTAGTGAGTATCCGATAGGCAGCATTTTGCCGCCACTTACCCCTTATTCCCTTAATCTTGTGGTCATTGAGATAGCGCGCAATATTAATAACTCCCATATTTTGCTTATCCGCAAGTTCGTATATCAAACGCACCACCTTTGCCTCGTTCTCTTTGATTTTCAAATTCGGACTATTGAGACAATAGCCATAAGGGGCTGGGCCGCCATTCCACTTCCCTTCTTTCATTCGTTTTAACATTCCCATTTTAGTCCTCTGGCCTATAAGTTCCCTTTCATATTGCGCAAATGAGCCAAACTGGTGAAACATAAGCCTGCCTTCTGGTGTGGTTGTATCTATAAGCTCAGTTATAGATTTAAAGCCTACATCAAAATGGGCTAATTCTTCTACGATTTCTATGAGGTCCTTAAGTCTGCGGGATAGGCGGTCTATCTTATAAACCAAGACTGCATCAAGTCGCCTTTCTGAAGCGTCATCCATTAGTCGCTTTAAGGCAGGTCTATTACGGTCTTTTGCAGAATAGCCATCGTCAGAGTAGATTTCTGTAGCGGCCCAGCCTTGACTTTTAATGAAAGATTTGATCCTATCTACTTGGGCGGCGAGAGAGTAGCCTGTTTTGGCTTGTTCATCTGTGGAAACCCTCACATAAATAGCGCATTTCATAGGAAACCTCCCTCGTATAATATGTGTTACTGTTAATAAGATAGTTTTTTCTATAAAGAACGAATTTCTTTGAAAATTAAGAGAGACCCTGCTAAAC
>JAFGUY010000037.1 GCA_016938245.1 Candidatus Omnitrophota bacterium
GAAACTTCTTTGGTCTTGTATCTATGCGTCCGATTTACCATGGACAAGATAGATTCGTTCCATTACTTATGCGAAAGTCAATAATATAGTTACATATATATTTTATCTCTTAGTCCACTGGAAGCGCTTACGTGCACCCTTCTGGCCGTACTTCTTGCGTTCCTTGGCGCGGGGGTCACGCGTAAGATAACCCTGCTTACGCAATAAATCCTTGAAAGCAGGATCAATAGACACGAGGGCGCGCGAAATTCCAAGCCTTAACGCTCCTGCCTGTCCGGTTAAACCTCCGCCACTTATATTAGCAATAACATCATATTTATTCATATTGTTTGTCGCACCTAAAGGTTGTTTAACAATAATTCTATCTGTCTCCCTCAAAAAATATTTATCATAGGGCCGCTTGTTAACCCTAAAATCCCCCTTGCCCGGGATAAGCCAAACCCTGGCTACTGATTCCTTGCGCCTTCCTACTGCTGAATATTTTACTGTTTCGCCCATTTATTAATTATACCTCCAGAATTTGGGGATTTTGCGCCTTATGATTATGCTTATCATCCGCGTAGATCTTTAATTTCTTCAACATATCAGCCCCTAATGAACCTTTAGGGAGCATTCTTCTTACGGCTAGCTCGACTACCATCTCAGGTTTATCCTTAAACATTACCTCAAAAGGAACCTCTCTTAAACCTCCCGGATAACCGGAATACCGGCGGTAAACCTTTTGCTTAGTCTTTCTTCCGGTAAGCCTTAATTTTGCGGCGTTAATAACAATAACCGCATCACCGGTATCAACATGCGGAGTAAATATAGGCTTATGTTTGCCTCTTAAGATTGCCGCAACTTTAGTAGCAAACCTGCCCAGTATTTTATCCTTAGCATCTACTAAATACCACTTCCTTTTGATATCTTCTTTTTTTGCTACATGAGTCTTAATCATAGACCTAAAAGTATAACATATTTAAACCTTAAGTCAAATAATTTTTATAAATTATTAATACTTTACCTTTAACAGGCAAAGCCCACAGGCAGGGACAGTCTCTGCGGCCTGCTTACGGTCCTTGGCGAGCAATATACTTTTTAACCTGCCCTTAGGCAATTTAGCGCGGCCTATCCGGATAAGCGTACCTACGATATTCCTGATCATATTGTAAAGAAAGCCATCCCCTTCTATATCAATATGAATAAAGTCATTTTCCTCGGTTATGGATATCCTTTTAATGGTTTTAACCGGGTTTTTATCCTTCCCCAAAGATGCCTGAAAAGAGCTGAAATTATGCCTGCCTAATAACGAATGTGATTCGCGGCGCATATCCTTTAAAGATAACGGGTGCGGATAAAAAAAGACCTTTCCCTGCATCAAAGGAGAAGAATGCCCCCGGTTTAATATTGTGTAGCGATAGAATTTAGACTTGCTTGAAAAACGGCTGTGAAAATCAGCGGCAACCTCTCTTACCTCGGATATTTTTATATCATAAGGCAAGAGGCTATTTAAGCCTAATTTTAATTTACCAAGCGTAATCTTAGATGCGGTATAAAAATTTGCTACCTGTGCTAACGCATGGACTCCGGCATCAGTCCTGCCTGAAGCAATTAATTTCACCTTTTCCCTAAGCAACTTACAAAGAACCTTCTCTATTACTGCTTGAATACTCTTTTTCTTAAGGTTAGGCTGAACCTGCCAACCGCAGTACCTTGCGCCGTTATACTCTATAACAAGCCTTATATTCTTTAAGCCTTCTTTATCAGGCATTCTGCGATCTGGACAGCATTGGTAGCAGCACCTTTACGCAGGTTATCCGCAACAACCCAAAGCCAAAGCCCATTTTTGACAAAAGCATCAGAGCGGATGCGGCCGATAAAAATCTCATCTCTGCCTTCGCAATCATAAGGCATAGGGTATATATTATTCTTAGGCTCATCCATTAAAACTACACCGGGGGCATTTGACAATATATCCCTGACTTTATCTACGCTTATGTGTTTACCGGTTTCAATATAAACCGATTCAGAGTGCCCTGTCCTTACCGGAACCCTGACGGTAGTAGCAGATATTTTCATCTTAGGAGCATGCATAATCTTGAGGGTCTCTTTTACCAATTTCCATTCCTCATCAGTATAACTGCCCTCTGCAAAACTTCCGATATGCGGAAAAACGTTATAAGCTAACTGCTGGGGCATAGATTTATTCCCGGATTTTACATGCAGATTATTAAATCCTTCCCGGGCAACCAAAGAAGTCTCTTCTTTTAACTGTTCGACTGCGCCGCGGCCTGCACCGCTTGCAGCCTGCAAAGTAGTAACAATTACTCTCTTAATCCCTGCTTTTTTATATATAGGATTTAGGGCTACGACCATCTGGATAGTTGAACAATTTGGATTAGCGATTATTCCTTTATGTTTTTTTAGGTCAGCAGCATTTACTTCCGGAACAACCAGGGGGACCTTAGGATCCATGCGGAAATCCGCGCCGTTATCAATAACTACCGCCCCTCTTTTTACCGCTTCAAGGGCATAAGTTACTGCCGCCCCTTTTTCGCCTTCGGTGCCGGCAAATAAAGCTATATCTATACCCTTAAAACCATCCGGGTTAATAGGCCCAACCGAATACTTGTTTCCGTCAACATCTATATCGCGGCCAGAGCGGGCAAAAACGCGCAATTCATTAACCGGAAAATTGCGTTGCCGCAATACCCTAAGCATCTCTACACCGACCGCGCCTACTCCAACCACCGCTACATTGTACTTTTTCATCAATTCACCTTTTGGGTTGTGCACCATTCAAAATTTATCTCGCTCAGCGTTATTGGGGACAGCGACCATTTTTTAAAAAATGGTCGCTGTCCCTATTTTACTCTGTCGTGGGACAGTCCCTACTGGCGTTACTTATCTAAGCGTTCCACAACAAGATCACCGGCTTCGGTAGTCGAATAACCCATCTTGCCTGCTGCCAGAGATTTTAATTTACTATTAACAACCTTTATGACCGCTGCCTCTATTGCTCTGCCTGCCTTAACCTCTCCTAAATTCTCCAGCATCATACCTGCGGCGCAAATCGCAGCCATAGGATTAATTATATTCTTACCAGTATATTTAGGGGCACTCCCTCCGATAGGCTCAAACATAGAAACCCCTTCGGGATTAATATTGCCGCCGGCAGCAATACCCATGCCTCCCTGTATCATCGCCCCTAAATCCGTAATGATATCCCCGAACATATTGTCGGTAACAATAACATCAAACCATTCCGGATTCTTAACAAACCACATAGTGGTTGCATCCACATGCGCGTAATCAGTAGCGATATCCGGATATTCTTTTGCAACCTCATCAAATGTCCTCTGCCACAGGTCCCAGGCAAAAGTTAAAACATTGGTTTTTCCGCAAAGAGTAAGTTTCTTTCTCTTATTGCGCCTGCGCGTAAACTCAAAAGCATACCTTATGCAGCGTTCTACCCCGAGGCGGGTATTATAAGAAACCTGGATTGCCACCTCATTCTTTGTCCCTTTATCCTTAAATTCACCCATCCCCTTATAAAGCCCTTCGGAGTTCTCGCGCACAACCACAAAATCAATATCTTCGGGCTTTTTATCTTTTAAAGGGCAAAAAGCAGAGTTATAAAGTTTAACCGGGCGCAGGTTTATATACTGATCCAACGCAAACCTTAATTTAAGCAATACACCTGTTTCAATAATCCCGGGCTTGACATTAGGATCGCCTACCGCACCAAGGTAAATTGCGGAATATTTTTTAAGCTCGGCAACATCGCTATCATCCACTAATTTACCGGTCTTTAAATACCTCTGGCCGCTAAAATCAAATTCTTTGGTCTCGTATTTAAAGCCGAACTTTTTACTTGCTGCCTCTATTGCCTTCAAGCCTTCAATTACTACTTCCGGGCCTGTCCCGTCTCCGGGGATAACCGCTATTCTGTACATTCGCTTATCTCCTATTCATCACTCATTTTGTCGCGGGACAGTCCCCTTCCCTCGACTTCGCTCGGGACAAGTCGGGGACAGCCCCTGCTGGCCATACTTGATATAATTCATCAGGCCTCCTTTTTTCACCAACTCCTGCAAGAATTCAGGAAAACTTTGGGTTTTATAAGTCTGGCCCTGGGTAATATTCTTTATTATACCGCCTGCTAAATCTATTTCAAGCATATCGCCTTCTTTAATCTTATCTACATCCTGCGACTCTAAAAATGGCAAGCCTATATTTATCGCGTTTCTGAAAAATATTGCGGCGAAACTCTTAGCTAAAACCGTGGATACGCCGGAGCCTTTTATTGCTAAAGGCGCATGTTCCCTTGATGAACCGCAGCCGAAATTATTCCCGGCGACAATTATATCCCCGGAAGAAACTTTTTTAATAAAATCAGGAACAATCGCCTCCATGCAATGCCCGCCCAATTCTTTAGGATCGGTTGAGACAAGGTATTTGGCCGATATAATATCGTCCGTGTTGATATCATCTCCGAATTTATGCACTTTACCTTTTAAAATCATATCTCTCCGGGATGCGTAATCCTGCCGGTTATGACCGAGGCAGCGGCTACTGCAGGGCTTGATAAATATACAAAGCTCTTGGGAGAACCCATTCTTCCGATAAAATTTCTGTTAGTAGTAGCAATGCAGGTTTCCCCTTCAGTAAGTATTCCCATATGCCCGCCTAAACACGGGCCGCAAGTAGGAGTAGAGAATACCCCGCCTGCCTTAACAAATATCCCTGCTAATCCTTCCTTAACCGCATCCAGATAAATCTTTTGCGTACCCGGAAAAACGATTAATTTAAGTCCGGGGCTAACCTTCCGCCTTTTAAGAATCTTTGCGGCAATCCGTAAATCCGAAATCCTACCGTTAGTACATGACCCTATTACTACCTGATCAACTTTTATATCGCTCAATTCACCCGCGGGCTTTACATTACTGGGAAGATGCGGACAGGCAACTTGAGGTTCTAAACCTGTTATATCCCACTCATAAACCCTATCGTAATGCGCGTCTTTATCTGAAACATAAAACACGGGCTTACGCGCCTTAAATTTAGAGATATATTTCTTTGTAATTCCATCCGGCTCAATTATCCCTGCCCTTGCGCCTGCTTCAATAGCCATATTACTCATAGTAAGCCTGTCATCCATTCCTAACTTGCGGATAACCGGACCGGTAAATTCCATTATCTTGTATAATGCTCCGTCCACGCCTATCTTACCGATGGTAAAAAGTATAAGGTCTTTGCCGCCTACCCATTTATTGAGTTTACCCTTAAAGATAAACTTAATTGTACCCGGGACCTTGAGCCATACTTTTCCGTCAACAAAACTCCTGGCTAAATCCGTTGAGCCTACTCCGGTAGAATAACACCCTAATGCCCCATAGGTGCAGGTATGGGAATCTGCGCCAATAACCAAATCTCCGGGCAAGACTAATCCTTTCTCAGGCAGAAGCACATGTTCAATACCCATTTGGCCTACTTCAAAATAATTAACTATACCATGTTCTTTTGCAAAATCAGCCAGTATCTTACACTGGTTAGCGCTTCTTAAATCTTTCGCCGGAGCAAAATGGTCGGGAACAAGCACTATTCTGTTATTATCAAAGACCTTTTTAAAACCTGCTTTCTTAAACTCTGCGATAGCTAAAGGAGCGGTTATATCGTTGCCTAAGGCAATATCGACATTAGCCTCGATAAACTCTCCGGGATATACCTCTTTTTTACCGGAGTGCGCGGATAATATTTTTTCAGCAATTGTATGGCTCATCTGAACCTCTTAACGATAAGCGAGGCGTTATGCCCTCCGAAACCAAGGGAATTAGACATGCATATTTCTACTTGTGCATTGCGGGCAGTGTTGGGGACGTAATCAAGGTCACATTCCGGGTCAGGATAATCATAATTTATAGTCGGGGGGACAATTCCGTCTCTTATGGAAAGACAACAAGCCAAAAACTCAACTCCGCCTGCAGCTCCCAATAAATGTCCGGTCATTGACTTAGTTGAAGAAACCATTACTTTCTTGGCATAAGGGCCAAAAGCCCTCTTCATAGAGAGAGTTTCAATCTTATCATTAAGCTTGGTGGAAGTTCCGTGCGCATTAATATAGTCAACCTCTTCGGGATTAATCTTGGCATCAGCTAAAGCCAGTGACATTGCCCTTGCTGCGCCTTCACCTTCCGGATCAGGAGCAGTGATATGGTAAGCATCGCAGGTCATCCCAAAACCTACAATCTCAGCAATAATCTGGGCACCTCTTTTCTTAGCATGTTCCAATGTCTCCATTACTACCAAACCGCATCCTTCTGCCATAATAAAACCATCCCGGTCGCGGTCAAACGGGCGTGATGCCTTCTTTGGTTCATTATTTCTCTTAGAGAGCGCTTTTAAAGCGCAAAAACCGCCTAAAGCCGTGGGGACAATACATCCTTCTGCGCCTCCGGAAATAATGACATCGGCATCACCACGCTCTAAAATCCTGAAAGCATCTCCTATAGCATGCGAACCTGAAGCGCAGGCAGTAGCAATACAAAAATTAGGCCCTTTTAAACCAAAAGTAATACCTACAAAACCACTTGCCTCATTAACAATAAGCATCGGTATAAGAAACGGGGACATACGCGACGGCCCCTTGCTAAGCATAATTTTATGCTCTTCCTCTATAGTATACAGACTTCCAATGCCTGCGCCGATTAAAACTCCAATACGATCCCTATTCTCTTTATTTAAATCAAGCCCTGATGAAGTAATCGCCTGTTTGCTGGCGGCAACCGCATACTGCACAAACTTAGCCGTACGCTTAGTCTCTTTAAAATCCATTCCAAAGGCAGCGGGATCAAAATGCTTTACCTCTGCGGCAATACGCGAATCAAAACCTGTAGCATCAAAACTTACAATTGGCCCAACTCCTCCCTTACCCTCTTTTAAAGAGTTCCAAAAACTAAGCAGATCATTGCCTACGGGAGAAATTACCCCCATACCTGTAATCACTACCCTGTTTTTATCCATAATAAGCTATGCCCTTACTAAAACTTACCCCGCTAAATAAAAATAGCGGGGTAAATTTCAAAACTAATCTATAATCAGGCTATTATTTGTTAGCGCTCTTTTCTTCAATATACTTAATTGCATCTCCGACTTTAGCGATCTTTTCAGCATCTTCATCGGGTATTTCGATACCAAATTCTTCTTCTAAAGCCATTACCAACTCTACGGTATCCAAAGAGTCTGCACCTAAGTCATCCACAAAAGAAGCCTCAGGGGTAACCTCTTCGGGTTTGACACCCAGCTGTTCTGCTATGATTGATTTAACTTTCTCTTGCACTGCCATTCTTTTTCCTCCTTGTTTTTACCTATAATTATACCATCACCATCCCGCCGTCTACGGTAAGTGTCTGCCCGGTGATATAGCCTGACTCTTCAGATGCCAGGAATAAACAGACATTAGCAACATCCTCCGGCGTACCTAATTTAGCCATTGGGATTGCCTCCATCATCTTGCGCTTCACCTCATCCGCAAGCTTGGCGGTCATATCAGTTTGTATGAAACCCGGGGCGACGCAATTGGCATTGATATTGCGCGAAGCCAATTCTTTGGCCACGGTTTTAGTAAGAGCGATAATACCTGCTTTGGAAGCGGCATAATTTGCCTGCCCCCAGTTACCCATAAGCCCAATTATCGAAGCGATGCTTATTATTTTACCGCTTCTTTGCTTGACCATGGGGCGGGAGACGGCTTTGATGCAATTAAATGTACCTTTTAGGTTTACGTTTATAACCGCATTCCACTCTGCCTGGGACATCCTAAGCAAAAGATTATCCTTGGTAATCCCGGCATTGTTAACTAATATATCAACCTTTCCAAGTTTGTCAAGAATTTTGTTAACCCCTTCCTCTACCTTTGTGTAATCAGTGACATCTAACTCCAAAGCCAGTGCTTTCCTGCCTAAACTCTCAATTTCAGAGGCGGCCTGAAGAGCTAATCCAAGGTTAACATCAGCTATAACTACGTCCGCCCCTTCTCTGGCAAAGACCACGGCAATAGCCTTTCCTATACCTCTTGCCCCTCCGGTTATTAACGCTACCTTACCTTTTAGCCTCATTTTTGAGCAACCCTCCTTTTGGCTTGTGCTGCTAAAATACTTATCTTGCTTGGTAGGGACAGTCCCTACTGTTTTAGCTAGATAAATTTAGGATATCTGATGCCTTTTCTATATTTATTACCCTTGCAGAAGGATCGATCCTACGCATTAACCCTTTAAGCACCTTACCCGGGCCGAATTCGATGAAATTACTTACGCCTTCAGACAATATGAATTTCATCGAATCTTCCCATTTCACCGGAGAATGAACCTGATGCACTAGATTATCCTTAATTTGTAAAGCCTCTACCTGAATACCGGCTGAATAGTTACTTACCACAGACACCAAAGCATCCTTGATATTAGCCTTATCCAGTGCCTTTTTAAGAGCTGATGAAGCCTCAAGCATAAGCGAAGAGTGAAAAGCGCCGCTTACCTCTAAAGGTATTACCCTCTTTGCCCCGGCCTGATCACAAAGCTGCGCTGCTTTCTCCACTGAGCCAGACTCTCCGGTAATGACAACCTGTCCGGAACAATTCAAATTTGCTATCTCTGCCCTGCAATTAAGGCAAATCTCCTTTATTTTATCGGTAGGCAGATCAAGAACTGCAGCCATCTTTCCCGGATACTTACGGGAGGCCGCATCCATCAGTTCACCCCGTATTTTAATCAGCTTGATCCCATCTTCAAAACTTATACTCCCTGAAGCTATCAAGGCACTATACTCGCCTAAGCTTAAACCTGCCATAAAGCTGGGGGCAATATTTCTCCTTGCCCTAAAAGCATTGAAAGCTGCGATACTTACGGTTACAATCGCAGGCTGAGAAATATTAGTAACCTTTAATTTTTCTTCCGGGCCTTCGAAACAAATTTTCTTTAGATCAAAATCTAATAAATCCTGGGCCCTATCAAAGACCGCTTTTGCTTCGGGGAAATTATCATACAAATCTTTCCCCATGCCAACATACTGTGAACCCTGGCCGGCAAAGAGAAAGGCAGTTTTTACCATTTTATGATTGACGCTCCCCAGACAAGGCCTGCGCCAAAAGCATCGAGCAAAATTATATCCCCTTTTTTTATCCTGCCTTCTTTTACTGCCTCAACCAAAGCAGTTACCGTAGAGGCGCTGGACATATTCCCGTATTTCTCTATATTAAGGTAAATTTTATCCTCGGGAATCCCTAATTTCTTAGCCACTGCCAGAATTATCCGGGAATTAGCCTGATGAGGAACAATAAGATCTACGTCTTTAAAGTTAAGCCCGGCTTGTTCTAAAGCCCTTTCTGCCGCCATAGTCATCCTTCTAATCGCTGTCTTAAATAACTCGTTTCCCTTCATCTTAAGATAATGCATCCGGCTATCTACAGTTTCATGGGAAGCGGGCTTACGCGAACCTCCGGCAGGCATATTCAATAATTCCATATTTGAACCATCGCATCCTAGATAAACAGAAAGAATTCCTCCGGATTTTACTTCTGATAATACACATGCGCCTGCGCCATCTCCGAGTAAAACACAGGTGTTTCTGTCTTGCCAGTCTGTTACCGCAGAAAGCTTTTCCGCGCCGATGATTAAAGCATTTTTATAAGTTCCGCGGGCAATAAATTGTTCGGCTATTGATAAAGCATAAACAAATCCTGCGCAGGCTGCGGAAATATCAAAAGCAGCGGCTTTTTCTGCTAAAAGCGTATTCTGCACAATAGAAGCTGTAGAAGGAAAAGGCATATCACCTGTAACTGTTGCTACAATAATTAAATCTAAATCCTGCGGATTCAATTTAGCATGAGCTAAAGCCTCTCTTGCAGCTTTTATAGCTAAATCCGAAGTTGCTTCGGTATCCGAGGCGATTCTACGTTCTTTTATGCCGGTACGCGTAGTAATCCATTCATCAGTAGTATCTACCAATTTTTCCAAATCATGGTTGCTTAATACTTTCTGCGGCAGATACTCCCCTACTCCGATTATTCCTACTTTGCGCATTTTTATTTGACCGCCTCCAAAATCCTATCGTTAACTTTACGCTCTATCTCTTCATTAGCAACCCTGATGGCATTCTTAATTGCCCGGGAATTGGAACGGCCGTGGCCGATAATAACTACGCCATTTACCCCAAGTAAAGGCGCTCCGCCATACTCGGCGTAGTCAATACCTTTCTTAAAACGCTTTAGGCTTGGCATAAGAAAAAAGAGCCCGATCTTACCCATAATATTGCTTAAGAGGCGCCTCTTTAAAAAAGCCTGCATTGCTTCAGCCGCGCTCTCGGAGACCTTCAAAGCAACATTTCCCACAAAACCGTCTGAAATAATAATATCGCATTTACCGCTAAATAAGTCCTTGCCTTCTATGTTACCGATAAAATTAAGTTTGCTTTTAGAAAGAAGCTCATGGACCTCACGCATAAAATCGGTCCCTTTAGCCTCTTCTTCCCCTATGTTCAATAGCCCTACTGCAGGATTATTTTTATTTAAGATACTGCGGCAATAGGCATCAGCCATAATCCCATACTGGAGTAACTGGATAGGCTTAGGATCTACATTAGCGCCTACATCAATAATAAATGACGCGCCTTTTAATGTAGGAGTAACTAGGCCTATCCCCGGACGCTCTATCCCCGGCAAAAGCCTAAGCTCTAAAGTAGCTGCGCAAACAACTGCACCGGTGTTACCGGCGCTAAAGAATGCGTCTGCCGCACCCGTCTTAACCAGATTAAGGCCGACTACGATTGAAGAATTTCTTTTACGCCGCACGCTATTAGCAGCAGGCTCGCACATATCAATTACTTCCGGCGCATGGACAATTTCAATGTTTTTACCTGAATATTTTGCCTTCTTAAGCCACGGGGTTATCTTTTCCTCATCACCGCATAAAATCACCTGTGCGCCGTATTCCTGCACAGCAGAAATTGCGCCCTCAACAACTACCCGAGGAGCATGATCGCCGCCCATAGCATCTACTACTATTTTCATCGCCTCTCTCCCGAACTATCCTTATCTTGTCGTGGGACAGTCCCCTTCGGGGACAATCCCTACTGGCTATACTCACCTAGCTATTTCTTTTTCTTCTTTCCCTTTACTTTAATTTCTATAACCTGCTTACCCTTATAGTAACCGCAATGAGGACAGATACGGTGAGCAGGTTTAAGCTCTTTACATTGAGGGCAATTGGCAAGATTACCAAATGCTATCTTCCAGTGTGTGCGGCGTTTTCTGCCGCGCGTTGTCGAATGCTTTCTCTTAGGTAGTGCCACAGTTACAACCTCCTTCGTTTAAATTCTCCCCGCATTTTTGACAAAGGCCTTTGCAATCAGGCTTACACAGGGGCTTTATGGGGTAATCTAAAATAATCTCTTCCCTTATATCAGGATCCAGTTCAATTATAGGATCTGATTTATCTACAGCATAATTTAATTCAATATCTCTACTAAAGCCTTTCTTCTCTTCCTTAAGGCAACGACTGCAGATTATACTTATCGCCGAGCTTAAGGTAAGAAGCACACAAACGGCGTTATAACTTTTGTTAATAACCGCCCTGGCCCTGACAGGCTCTAAAAATTTAATTACATCAGTATCTAAATCCAGTGCTTTGGGTTCAAACTCTTCGATAAGGATTAAACCCTCGCCGGGTATCTGCCTTGTATCTATCTTCACCGTTTAATAGTGCAGTTTCTTCTCAAGCGCCTTCTCTACAAAATCCGGAACAAAGCTGCGTAAATTAGCGCCTAAAGAAGCTGCTTCTTTCAGGAGCTTGGAAGAAAGGTAGCTGTAGGATTCATGCGGCATGAGAAATATGGTTTCGATGTCGCTAGATAACTTTCTGTTGGTTAGCGCCATCTGGAATTCGTATTCAAAGTCTGAAAGCATTCTTAAGCCCCGGATTAAGACCTTAACCTTGTGTTTTCGTGCATAGTCTACTACCAATCCGTCAAATTCCACTATCTCAATCCCCTTAAAATCACGAGTCGCCACTCTAAGCATTCTTACTCTCTCTTTTATACTGAAAATAGGCTTCTTATGAAGATTATGCGCTACTGCCACGATAACTTCAGGGAATATCTCCTGCGCCCTTTTAATCAAATCAATATGGCCGTAAGTTACCGGGTCAAAGGTCCCCGGATATATCGCTTTCTGACACATGTACCTGTTAGCCGGTTATCCTGCTAGCCGGTTATCCTATTTGGGGTTTTTTGTAGAATGATAACGCCGTACTACCGTAAGTTGAAAACTTTATTAAATGTAAAACTCCCAGGTGCTCTGGGAGGCTTTCTTTTTTAGGATGCTGCGCTATTATTAAACCAGCGGGCGCTAATATATCATAAGCGCTTAAGGTTTGCAAGGTTTTTTTTGCCGGGGAATCATCGCCTTTGGAATATGGCGGATCAAAGAAGATAATATCGAATTTGCGCGATTCCTGGGCCAACCTTTTAATTGCCACTAGCGCATCTAAAGGCAGTATGCAGCATTTAGTATGTAGTATATAGCTTAAATTCTCTTCTAAAACCTTAAGTACTGAAGGTATATTTTCCACAAAAACCACTTCTTTTGCCATGCGCGAGGCAGACTCTATACCGACTGCACCTGAACCGGCATACAACTCCAGAAATGAAAGGCCGTTAATATCGCCGAGGATATCAAAGATTGCCTTTCGGGTTATATTCTGCGTCGGCCGGATACCCTTAGGCATCCTGATGTTCCTTCCTTTATATATACCCGTAGTTATACGCATTATCCTACCAGCATCATTTGTTCATATTCGGGGAATTTCTGCAGTAATCTTTCTTTTACTAACTGATTTTGCCTGTCTGTAAGATGCGGGTCAAGCTTAAGAAGCCTAATGGCCTCTTCTCTTGCCTTTTTTAATAGCTGCATCTGAACTAAAGGGTTGCCTATTCTTAGCTCGCTTAATCCGTGCTGCTCTCTGCCGAAGAATTCTCCCGGTCCCCTTATTTTAAGGTCTTCTTCAGAAATCTTAAAGCCATCGTTATATTTAACCATTGCTAAAAGCCTTGCGGATGCTTCTTGGCTTTTACTATCGGAAATAAGCAGGCAGAAAGAAACGCTGCTACCCCTGCCTATTCTTCCGCGCAACTGATGTAATTGAGACAAGCCAAAACGATCAGCATGCTCTACAATCATACAAGTAGCCGAAGGTATGTCTATACCTACCTCCAAAACGGTTGTAGAGATCAAAAGATTAATCTTTTTATTCTTAAATGATGACATAACCTTGTCTTGCTCTTCCCGTTTTAGTTTACCGTGGATTAAGCCTAATTTAAATTCCTTAAATTCACCTGCCTTTAATTCTGCGTACATCTTCTTAGCGCCTGAAATATCCAAAGCAGATGATTCTTCGATAACCGGATAAATGATATAAGCCTGATTCCCGCGCCTCAATTCTTCTTTAGCTATTTCATATGCCTTACCTCTATCTTCCCCGTTAAAAAGAATTGTCTCGATACTTATCCTTCCGGGAGGAAGCTCATTAATAACAGAAATATCTAAATCTCCATAAAGCGTAATTGCAAGCGTACGTGGGATAGGAGTAGCAGTCATAATTAAAACGTCAGGATTTAAGCCTTTACCGGGCAGAAGAGCCCTTTGGCCCACACCAAACTTATGCTGTTCATCAATAACCACAAGCCCTAAGTTTTTAAACCTTACCCTCGCTTCTAAAAGCGCATGCGTACCGATTATCAAATCCATTCTTCCTTCTTTTATATCATCATATAGCCTATTTTTCTCTTTATCAGTAGTACTACCGGTAAGTAATGCTACCTTTATTTCTTTTAGCTTACCGCTTAAAGCTGATAGCTGATAATTGATCTTTTCATAATGCTGTTTTGCAAGAATTTCTGTAGGCACCATAAGAACTGCCTGATAACCTCCCTCTATGGACATAACCGCGGCAATCGTAGCTACCACAGTCTTTCCTGAACCTACATCACCCTGGAGCAGGCGCTGCATGGGCTTAAGGCCCGCCATATCTGATTTTATCTCCTGAATTACTTTATCTTGCGCTCGTGTTAATTTAAAAGGAAGCCCCAAAACAAATGCCTTTTGCATTGCCCCGCCTATTTTATGCGCTATGCCGGATTTATCCTCTCTTTTTAATTTACGCAAGACTAAAGGAACCTGAAAAAGAAAGAATTCTTCAAAGGCAAGGCGGGTATATGATTTTTCCTGTAATCCGAAATTCTCGGGAAAGTGGATATTAATAAGGCTTTTGGCTAAATTCTCTAAAGAATTCCTAGACCTTATATCATAAGGAAGACAATCATTTATTTTAGGCAGATATTCATCTAAAGCAGTTTTCATTATTTTACGGAAACTCCTCTGGCCCAATCTTTCGGGAAGGCTGTAAACCGGGACAATTCTTCCAGCGCTAAGCGTATCTTCGGAGTCATTTGAAATAAATTCAAATTCAGGATTGCTGATTTGAAGCTTTACGCCGTATCTCTCAACCCTGCCATGTAAAATAACTTTGCTGCCGGGCTTAAGATATTCTTTGATATAAGGCTGATTAAACCAGACACAGGGTATTCTTCCTGTTTCATCAGCTACTTCTGCTTCGGTTATATTAAAACTTTTCCTGCGCCAGGAATTATGCAAACCTAAAGCTAAAACCTGCGCCTTGATAGTCTGCGCTTCGCCTTCCTTTAGCTGCGATACAGTAACTAAATTAGTGCGGTCTTCATAGCGACGGGGAAAATAATAAAAAAGGTCAAATATAGTTTTAATCCCAAGGTTATTGAATACTTTTGCTCTCTTAGGGCCTATACCTTTTAGGTACTGGATAGATGTATCCTGCGGATTATTCATTTTTTTAATTATACTACCATTCCTCCCTTCTGTAAAGGGGACGGTTCTCCTGAAAATTACTCCATTAATACCAATGAGTTACAGCACCTCTATATTTACTTATTTAATTGATAAAAGACCTTATTTTGATGTTGTTGTAACAGCTTGTACTGGTCAAGTCTTATTTTTGCTGGAAAAAGTTTCATGAAATACCCTTTGGTTTTTATGTACTCTCTGTTCTTTCTTAGCCTTATGGCC
>JAFGUY010000038.1 GCA_016938245.1 Candidatus Omnitrophota bacterium
AATTACGTAAGTTATGATTTTTCATAAGTTACATAAAAACAGTTTTTGAAAATAATCGGGAAGAAAAATATTTTCTAACAAAGTACTATAATTGTTCTGGTATGGGTGGGGAGGCATAGATACCATACCACTGCGAAAATTGCAGTAAGTTATAGCCTGATGCAATTTTCTTGTTTTAAAAGTTTCGCGGGGTGGAGCAGCCTGGTAGCTCGCAAGGCTCATAACCTTGAGGTCCTGAGTTCAAATCTCAGCCCCGCAATTGAGTTCCAAAATTGGCCAGCGATATTTGCTGGCCAATTTAGCGAAATCCCGTGAGCGCAAGCGAAACGGGACCAACTAAACCCGCTAATAAACTGGCGGGTTTTTTATTGCAAAAACACTCTGGTTATGGTAACTTAAATCCCTATGAATGTCCTATATAAATTCACAGATAATAACGGAAGTTTTATCTTTCCAAAAGCAGATAAGATAAGGTCACTTTATTTCCCGCTTTGTAATAAAAAAATCCTTTCTTCAATAACCCCGTATTTATGCGGTGATATAAAATCCGGGCAGGATGCTTTTTTAATGCCTCCTGTCTCACGCATTGATTTAATCAACTCTAAAGTATCGCGTAACTTCTGGATATATATTGATAAAGATAAGTTATGGTCAGCAACAGGAGTTTCTAAAGACCTTAAGGCTATTAAAGAGGATAAATTTACCCTTGAGGCCGGTTTGCTTTGGCATAAGATTACCCGGGAAAACAAAAGAATTGGCTTAAGAAGCGAGATTTTATCTTTTATTCCTTCATCAGGAGAACCCGTTGAATTGATGCAAGTTACAATTACCAATATTTCACCCAAGAAAATAAGTTTTATTCCTACCGCAGCTATTCCTATGTACGCCAGAGGAGCAAACAATATCCGCGATCACAGGCATGTAACTTCGTTGTTGCAGCGTATAATTTTGCATAAATTCGGAATAATCTCTAAACCAACATTATCTTTTGATGAGTCAGGCCATAAGCCGAACAAAAATTATTATTTTATTTTAGGCTGGGATGAAAAAGGTAATGCGCCGCAATATCTTTACCCAACGCAGGAGATCTTCTGTGGCGAGTCGGGGGATTTAGAGGCGCCGGAGAGTATCTTAGAAAATAGCCCTTTAGGGAAAGAGAAGATTCAGGGGAAAGAGCCGATGGGGGCGCTGCGTTTTAGGAGTATAAAATTGGCTTCCGGAAGGTTTTTTTCTTATATTATAGTAATGGGCATAACTCAAGAAAAATCCGATATTTCAGGTGTCATTAAAAAATTCAAGAATCTTAAAAGAATAAAGGTATCGCTTGAGGAAACGAAAAGATTCTGGTTAAAGCAAGCTAATGCGGTTAGCGTTTCTAGCCGTAATGAAGATTTTAAAAATTGGTTTAGGTGGGTAAGCATCCAGCCGGTTTTAAGAAAGATTTTCGGCTGTTCTTTTCTGCCGGATTTTGATTATGGGAAAGGTGGCAGGGGCTGGCGCGACCTCTGGCAGGATTGTTTGGGATTAATCTTAAGCGGCTCTAAAGAAGTACGCAGCATATTAATAAATAATCTCTCTGGTGTGCGGCCTGACGGGTCTAACGCCACTATCATAGGTAAAAAACCGGGCGAATTTGTTGCTGATCGCAATGATATCTCACGCGTATGGATGGACCACGGTATTTGGCCCCTGATTGCTATCGAACTCTATATTAATAAAGCGCATGACGCAGAAATTTTGTTTGAGAGAACCGGGTATTTTATCGATCAACACATTTTTCGTTCCCGTAAAATAAACCGTAACCTTAAGCCCTGTAAATACAAAGGCACGGTTTTGGAACATTTAATACTACAGAACCTAACGCAGTTTTTTAATGTCGGTACGCATAACCATATCCGTTTAGAAGGCGCTGATTGGAATGACGGTTTGGATATGGCTGGAGAGAATGGCGAAAGTGTTACTTTTAGCGCGATGTATGCCGGGAATCTTAAAAAACTTGCGCAGCTTTTACGCCGGTCCGGCAGGAAGAAGATAAAACTTTTTAGCGCAATGAAGCTGCTGCTTAAGCCCTGCAATTATAATAATATAAAAGCCAAACAAGAAATACTGGAAGCGTATTTTACGGCGGTAGAGAGCGGAATAAGCGGAAGAGCTATCAGCTTTGACTGCGTCCTGCTGATCAGGGATTTAGAGGAGAAAGCACGCTGGATGACGGAATATATACGCAGAAAAGAGTGGCTTGATCAAGGTTTTTTTAACGGCTATTATGATAATCAGAAGAGGCGCGTTGAAGGAAAAGTTAACGGGAAGATAAGGATGATGCTGGCTTCGCAGGTTTTTGCGATTATGAGCGGCGTGACTACTGATGCGCAGATTAAAAAGATTATTGCCAGCGTAGAAAAATATCTTTTTGATAAAAAACTCGGCGGGTATCGTCTGAATACTGACTTCGGCCGGGAAGAGCATAATTTAGGCCGAGCATTCTCATTCATCTACGGCGATAAAGAAAACGGAGCGATATTTTCGCATATGGTAGTAATGTATGCCTATGCTTTGTTCATCCGCGGGTTTAGAAAAGAGGCGCAGGCTGCTTTGGAGTCTCTTTATAGGTTAAGCGTAAACAGCCCAAAAAGTAAAATTTATCCCTGCCTGACGGAGTATTTTAATGCCGAGGGCCGGGGAATGTATTCGTATCTTACCGGTTCAGCCAGTTGGTTTGTACTTGCTAGTGCAGTTTAGAGGTAATTAAGGATTATTTTGGCAGCAGAGCCCGCAGCTTTAGGTTCACCTAATAAAGGTTTAATTTTAGCAAGCTCGTCTTTTAAGTTCTGTAATTTTGCAGGGTCTTGTAAAGTTTTTATTGTGTATTCCGCGATTCTTTCAGGGGTTGCTCTAAATTGAATAAACTCCGTTATAATCTTTTTGCCCGCCACAATATTTGCTAATCCTATATAAGGCAATTTAACCTGCGGCCGGTATAACAGGTAATTTAAGCAGCTCATTTTGTAGATGAGGCAGAATGGTTTTTGTATTATAGCCGTCTCTAAAGTAGCAGTCCCCGAGCAGACAAGGCAGAAATCCGCGATATTCATGCAATCGTAAGGTTTGCCTTCTACAATTTTTACATCCAACCCGGAATCCTTTATTAGTTTATTATAAGTATCCCATCCGACCTGCGGTGATTTAACTAATATCAGCTGTATGTCCAGAGATTTAGCAATAATCTGCGCGCTCCTTAACATAACCGGGAGTATCCTATTTACTTCTTGTTTCCTTGACCCGGGCAAAAGCGCAATGGTAGTTTTATCGCTATTTAATTTTAAGTTTTTTAATAATTCTTCTTTGGGTATGGTGGGTTTTACAATATCCAAAAGCGGATGTCCTACCCATTCGGAATCTACCCCGTATTTTTTATAGAAATCGCGTTCAAACTTAAACAAGACTATCATTTTTTTAATATACTTTTTGATAGTCTTAACTCTTCCCGGACGCGATGCCCATACTTGCGGGGATACATAGTAAATCGTAGTAACGGTATTATTTAGCTCTTTGGCGAGCCTTAAGTTGAAACCGGAGAAATCCACAAAAATTACCGCATCCGGCTTTTTAATTTTTATTTTATTCAGGATTAATCTTTTGAGGGAGAAGAATTGGGGAAGTTTTTTAAAGACATCAAAGAATCCCATTACTGAAAGGCCTTTGATATCGTAAAAAACCTCAACCCCTAAATTTTGCAGTAATTGCGAACCTATTCCGGAAATCCTTATATTAGGTTCTAATTTCTTTAGTTCCTTAACTAACCCTGCTGCATGCAGTTCTCCGGAGGGTTCCCCGCATATAATCAGGATCTTTTTTTCTGCCATATTTGGTTTTGGATTTCAAGGGCGCATTTTAAGGCTTCGCGTGCCACCGGCCCTGAGACTAATGGCTCTTTATTTTTCAGCACGCAATCGATAAAAGATTCCAGCTCTTTCTTGAGGGGCTCTTCCTTTTCAATAGGCAGGTCTTCTTTGGTGATTTTTAATAACCCTTTGCGGTAAACTTTGGCCTGCGCATTCTTGTAATCCAGGGATATATAAGTATTTTCCTGGAATATCCTGATTTTGCGCACTATTTCTTCAGATATGCGGCTGGCGGTTAAGTTTGCAACGCAGCCGTTTTTAAAAGTAATGCGTGCATTAGCAATATCTTCAAATTTTGTCAGGACATTTATGCCTACGGATTCAATCTTTTCTATAGGGGAATTTACCAGCCCTAAGATTATATCGATATCATGAATCATTATATCCAGCACTACCCCCACATCAAGGGAGCGATTAGGAAACGGAGAGAGGCGGTGGCATTCTATAAACTTAGGATCCCGGATAATTTTTTTTGTGGCGCCAAATGCAGAATTAAACCTTTCAATATGGCCTACCTGCAGGATTAATCCGTTATCTTGAGCTATTTTTATTAAGCTATCTGCTTCTTCTATAGTAGGGGTGAATGGTTTTTCTACTAAGGTATGTATTTTATTATTTAGGAAATCAGCAGCAACCTTAAAGTGCATTTTAGTAGGAGTAGCAATGCTTACTGCATCCACTTTCCCGTAAAGCTTATGGTAGTCAGATACCCCCAGAACCCCAAGTTCCCCGGATACCAAATCAAGGGTATTTTTATTAGTATCGCATATTGCCTCAAGCGAGCAGCCCGGAATCTCTTTGTACAGCCGGGCATGTATGCTGCCTAGATGGCCTGTCCCGATTACTGCAATCCTGACCTTATCCATAAAAAGAATCATAGCAAATGGCTCGACAAAAGTCAATTGCTATGATAAAATGATTTTCCTTTCAGGGAGAATATAAAATGCGTGATTACTTTAAGCTACTAAGATTCATAAGGCCATATATAGGAAAGTTTACTGTAGCTACCGTCTGTATGGGGTTCTCTGCTATCTTTGACGGAGTCTCTTTGGCGATGGTAGTACCCATAGCAGATAAGGTCCTTACTAATAAGAAGATCATTATTCCTGCCAAATTGCCTCATCTATTGAGCAATTTTATAGATAAAATAAACAATATCCCCGCAGAAAACCTTCTCTGGTATATGGCTATAGCAGTTGTCATTCTTTTTATCCTCAAGGGTTTTTTCGGGTTTATGCAAAGTTACCTTATGTCTGATATCGGACAGAGCATAGTAAGGGATATTAAGGCTAATCTTTATGCTAAATTTCAGGAACTCTCTCTGGATTATTTTACCCATAAGCGCGGAGGGGAGATGATTTCGCGCATTACTAATGACGCCAGGATAGTTGAGAACGCGGTATCCTACGGCTCAACTGACTTGGTTTACCAGGGCCTTCAAGTCGCCATATTCTTTTCGATCGCGTTATTTATATACCCTAGGTTTGTTGTATTTATACTTCCGCCATTGGCAATACTCGGAATTACTATTTCTAAAGTAGGCAAAAAACTGCGGAAACTATCGCGCACTTCCCAGGAGAAGGCGGCAGATATAAATTCCGTCCTCTACGAGACGATTATCGGAGCCCGTATCGTAAAAGCCTGTAATATGGAAGATTATGAAATCAGGAAATTCAATAAAATTAATAATGATTCCTACCGGATCTCAATGAAGTCTATTAAGCGCACGCTTCTTTTAAGCCCGGCTACCGAAATATTAGGCTGCCTGGCAGGGATTACCGTTTTTATCATAGGAGGTAAAGAGGTCCTCGCAGGCAAAATATCTTTCGGTATTTTCGGGCTTTTTATCGGGTCGCTCTTATCAACCATACGCCCGTTTAAGAAATTAAGCCAGGTCAATGCTTTAAACCAGCAGGCAGTGGCAGCCAGCGATAGGATATATGAAGTTTTAGAGGCTGATCCTTCAGTAGCAGAATCCCCTTCGGCTTATGAACTTAAAAGTTTTAAAGACTGTATTGTATTTGATGATGTGTGGTTTAGCTACGCAGATAACCAGGTGCTTAAAGGTATAAGCTTAAATGTTCCTTACGGCTCCATGCTTGCTATCGTAGGCCCAAGCGGGACAGGTAAGACTACGCTTTTAGACCTTATCCCGCGTTTCTATGACCCTAAACGCGGGAAGATACTGGTTGACGGGATAGATATAAAAGAGGTTACCTTAAAATCCTTGCGCAGTATGATCGGAATAGTAACCCAAGAGACTATTTTGTTTAATGATACCATAAGAAAGAATATCGCTTATGGAAAGCCGCAGGCTACGGATAAAGAGATAGAGGATGCAGCGCGGCAAGCTAATGCCCATGATTTTATAGTTAAACTTTCTTCAGGTTATGATACTGTTATCGGCGACCGGGGTATGCGTATTTCAGGAGGAGAACGTCAAAGAATCGCCATAGCGCGTGCGCTTTTAAAGAATCCTCCGATTTTAATCTTAGATGAGGCTACTTCCCAACTGGATTCCCATTCGGAGAGGGTGGTACAGGAGGCTTTAGACAGGTTGATGGAAGGCAGGACTGTATTTGTGATTGCGCACAGTCTCTCTACAGTGCGTAATGCGCACAGAATAGTAGTTATGGATAAAGGGGCTATTATCGAATCAGGTACGCATCAGGGGCTTTTAGATCACGGGGGATTGTACAGAAGTCTTTATTCTATGCAGGAGATACAAAAGTAGTTGCAAACTTTTCCGTGGTCAAGTCTTATTTTTGCTGGAAAAAGTTTCATGAAATACCCTTTGGTTTTTATGTACTCTCTGTTCTTTCTTAGCCTTATGGCC
>JAFGUY010000003.1 GCA_016938245.1 Candidatus Omnitrophota bacterium
ATCATATCAGACTTATACTATGACCAGTAATAAACATCTAGGAAACGCTATAGATATTACCGCTACCTATGATTACACTGAAGATGTCCAGCTTGGTTTAACCGCCGGTTGGTTTGCACCCGGTAAAGCATTTGACACATCTAACCGCCGCACAGCTTCACAGGTAATTGGTTCTATGAAGGTAACATTCTAAGCAGTTTAATGTAAGAAACACCAAACCCTCGGGAGAGCAATCTCCCGGGGGTTTTTAATAACTATGCTCTACCTCGCCTTTATATTTCATATGCACCAGCCTTACTACAAGAACCTCTTGACAGGAGAGAGCTCTTTACCTTGGGTGCGCCTGCATGGAACTAAAGACTACCTTGATATGGTTGAAATACTTGAGAACTACCCGCAAATCCATGCTACTTTTAATATTGTCCCATCCTTAATTGAGCAGATTGAAGATTACACCAACCGGACAGTTAAAGATACTTTCCTTGAGCTATCTTATAAAAAGGCGCAGGACTTAACCGAAGATGAGAGATCTTTTCTGCTTAAGAACTTTTTCTCAATAAATAAAGAAAAGGTTATATCTTTATTTCCGCGTTATTTTGATCTCTATTCCAAGCGCCAAAAATCATTAAGCTTTAATACGCAAGACTTTCTCGACCTTCAGGTTTTATTCAACTTAGCCTGGATAGACCCTTTATTCCGCAATAAATACGAAGCTTTAAAAGCTGCGGTTAGAAAAGGAAGGTTTTTTACGGAAGAGGATAAGCACGCAGTCTTAGATACCCAGCTTATAATACTTGAAGAAATTGTTCCCGGATACAAGAAAGCAGGGGAGAAGGGAAGGTTAGAGTTTTCAGTTACCCCTTATTATCATCCCATATTGCCTCTTTTGGCAACTACAAATGCCGCTAAAGAGGCTAATTTACGCTCCCGGCTTCCGGAAGGAGAGTTTAAATACCCGCAGGATGCCAAAGAACATATTGAGAGCGCAGTTAAGTTTTATGCGGACCGGTTCGGCGCAAAGCCAAAAGGTATGTGGCCATCTGAAGAATCAGTAAGCGAAAAAATTCTTCCTTACATAATTGAATCCGGAATTAACTGGATTGTTACTGATGAGGCTATACTTTTCAAGTCTTTAAAAAAGAAAAAGAGGGAGAGAGACCTATTATACCAACCGCACCTGTTAAAAAGAAAAGAGGGCGATTTAAATATAATCTTTCGCGATAGGAATCTTTCCGACTTAATCGGCTTTGTTTACCATAGCTGGAAAGCAGAGAAAGCCGTAGCTGATTTTATCAGCCACCTTGAAGATATAAATAAGGCATTTAAGGGTAAGGATACGCTGGTTACTATTGCTATGGATGGAGAGAACGCTTGGGAATATTTTACCAATGACGGGCATGATTTCTTAAACGCGCTTTATACGAGGCTCTCTGAATCAAAGACAATTAAGACAACTACAGTATCAGAATATTTAGAAAATAACCCTCCTAAATCAAAAATAAAACATTTAGCTACCGGCTCATGGATTTACGGGAATTTTGACAAGTGGATGAATAACTCTGCTAAAACCAAGGCTTGGGATTGGCTTCTTGCCGCGCGCAAAGAAGTTGAACAGACAAGCAGGCAAACAGGCAAGCCAGAAGGCAGTGGTTTGCCTTCCGATAGGCAAAGCCACAAACAGGCAAATGAACTCATCTTAAAACAATTATATATCCTAGAAGGAAGCGACTGGTTCTGGTGGGCAGGCGAAGACCCTGACGGCTCATTTGACCGGCTCTTTCGCATGCATTTAACTAATCTTTACACACTACTTGAAAAAGAGCCTCCGAAATATCTGGGACAGCCACTAACACTTTAGAAACATCTTAAGGAAACCTCTAAGTACTTGACAGCTTTAGGCTTTTATGCTATAAAATAGATAATCATTATGGATAAAAAAGAGATTTACGAACATTTAGCAAGGATTTACCTTGATGCATCCTCTAATAAGAAAAGGACTAAAACCCACCTTAAGCTTTATAATAATTTATTCGTTATAAGCTTACTTTTACTGGTTGGCGCAGGATCCGGGGTTATTTATTTTTCTTCTAAAGGTAAAAGCCTGTCTTCGGAAACAGCCTTATTCATCCTGCCTGATCCTGCTAAGATAAACTTTAATTTTAACCCGGTAAAAAAAGAATCTTTCACCATAAACTTAAACCGCCTTAATCTAAAATCATTTAAAGAGCTTGGTTTGGCGGTAAAAAATACCGATAAAAACGGTGTTATCTCCCTGCGCGTAGAGTTTATCAATTCATTTAAGGAAAAGTCCGAAGTATATCTTAAGAATATTCCGGTTAAGTGGCAGGATTTTAGAATATCTTTCCTTGATTTTAAAAATATAACCGACTGGTCAGAGATGCAAAGTATTTCATTTACGGTTGAAGAATGGAACGCCCGTAAGGACCGCGGTATCCTCTATATAGATAATGTGCGTTTTCTAAATTAAAAAAAGGAGATATCTCTATGCGCATAATTGCTATCACCAACCAGAAAGGCGGATGCGGAAAAACCACCACTGCAATTAATCTGGCAGCCTCATTATCTACCAATAACCGCAAGGTTCTCCTAATTGATTTAGACCCCCAATCGCATGCAACACTAGGCTTAAATATCAAGGCTTCTTTAAGTATATATAATGTTTTATCAAAATTAACCCATCAAAAGGCAAAACTGGAAGGGATTATCCAAAACGTAAGCCCTGATTTTGATATTGCCCCCAGCAGTATTGTCTTAAGCACCTTAGAGCAGGAATTAGCCGGGGAGATAGGCAGGGAATCGCGGCTGATGGATGTTTTAAAGAATTTTAAGAATAATTACGATTATATACTGATTGATTGCCCCCCGAATTTAGGGATTTTAACTATAAATGCCATCCGTGCCTCATCTGAAGTAATTATACCGGTTGAGGCAAGCAGGTTTTCTTTAGAAGGGCTTGACCAGTTAATCAGTATTGTAAACCTTGTGCGCGACCGCTTAAACCACGAAGTCAATTTTAAGGTTCTGGTTACAAACTTTGACTCGCGCTTAGCCCATTCATTTAAGATGCTTGAAAGGATTAAAAAAGATTTTAAGGAAAAACTCTTTAGTAATATTATCCATGTAAACGTAAAGCTAAAAGAAGCGCAGAATCAGGGTACCCACGTATTTAATTACGATAAATACTGCCGCGGGTCAAAGGACTATTTCAGCCTTTCGCGCGAAATTATTACGCAAGAGAAAACCCCGACCCCGGCCTTAGTATTAGAGAAAAGGATGAACGAGATACTTAAAGAGAGGCTTCCTAAGTTGACTGAAATAATCTTTTCGGTCTTTGCCCCGGAGGCGCGCGATGTCTATTTAGTGGGCGAATTCAATAGCTGGCAGATAAATGATTCTGCCCGGATGATGCAGAATAACGGCACCTGGAGCAAAAAGATAAACCTAAATTCCGGCAAATACCGTTACCGCTTTGTAATTGACGGAAACTGGATTGAGGATGTAAGTAACCCCCTAAAAGAAGTCAACCCTTACGGCTCTGTAGATTCACTGGTAGAGATTAGCTCTAATCTTTAAAACGGAGGTGTGTTATGGCGTTAAAAAAGAAAAAGGCTAAAAAGAAAGTAATAAAAAGAAAACCGGCAAAGAAAAAAATAATAAAAAGAAGGCCGGTCAAGAAAAGCGCTGCCAAAAAAAGACCCGCTAAAAAGAAACAGGCTAAGAAAGCTGTTGTTAAGTCACAAGCGAAACCGATAGGAATAGTTACCCATTATTTTCCGCATGTGCAGGCTGCGGTTATTAAGTTAAAAGCGCCCTTATCTGTTGGTGATAAAATAAAAATTAAAGGCCATACCACAGATTTTACCCAAATTATTACCTCCATGCAGATGGACCGGGTTGATATTGCTTCTGCTAAGCCGGGACAGGAGATAGGGCTTTTAGTAAGTTCCCGCGTAAGGCAGAACGATGTAGTAACTAAGGCTTAAAAAGGGGAGGGGGATTGAAGATGAGGTTGTCAGAGATTGAGAAGAAGGCAAAGAGTTTAGGAATAAAGGATACCTGGCGGCTCTCCAAGAAAGAGCTCATTAAGACTATACAGCGAAAAGAAGGCAATTTTGACTGCTTTGGATCGGGAAACAGAAACTGTGATCAATTAGCCTGCTCATGGAGAGGAGATTGCATCAGATGAAATACCACTGCCAGATTTGCAACCGGGATATCGATGATTTTGCCAGCTTAGCGCATATAAAAGCTGAAGAATACCTCTTGGATTTAATCCGC
>JAFGUY010000039.1 GCA_016938245.1 Candidatus Omnitrophota bacterium
AAAATATAATGCCGAGCCCCGCAGGGGCGAGGCATACCTTGTCCAAAATTCCTGCCAAAATCCAAAAAGTGAAAATTGGCGGAGGAGGAAGGATTCGAACCCTCGAGGCACTTGCGCACCTAACGGTTTTCAAGACCGCCGCATTCGACCACTCTGCCACTCCTCCGGATAAAATTACTAATGAGGCTTAGACTTTAAAGAGCTGCGAGAAAACAGCTTTGAATATCCCGCCGGCAAGAGAATATGCATCATTGCAAAAATCAACAAAAGAAAAATTATTAAATATGATATTAAGAAATAACGCGAATAGCCCTAAATTAATAATGTAAATAAAAGAAAAACCGAATATATAATTACTTTTTAGAATGTCTCCTTTTTTAGAACGCACAGCCTTTGAAGAAAATATAAGGTGCAAGGCAAGGCTTACTCCGAATAAAAACATCGTATAATTAATAAGCCAGCTGCCTTTAATAAATACAGCTAAAATAAGATAAATAAAGAATATAGTAATGGTATATACCGGTAATAAATACGGAGCAACCTTTACCAACGGCTGGAAGAAGCTGAAGATAAACTCCAGCAACTTATGCCCAAAATTATAAAGCCATCCCGGTTCAGAAACAAACAAGTAAATTAAAATAAAAGTAACTACTCCTGCCCAGAAATAGTTTTGCAAAGAGGTATTAATACATTTAAGCTGGACTAAGAAAGCAACTGTTGAAGAATAGACAAAGGGCAATAAACATATCCCTAAAATAAGCTTGATAATATCAACGGCCTTATTAGAGATCCAGTTCGGCTTTTTCGTATTTCCTGTATCGGATTTTAATTTCTGCTCTGAACTTCTCTTAAGAGATTCTTTCTTTTCCATCCATATACTCCCTTAATACCTTAGGTATCAGTACCGAGCCGTCTTCCTGCCGGTAATTTTCTAATACTGCCGCCATTGTGCGCGGCATCGCTACTCCGGAGCCGTTTAAGGTATGCACGTATTCTATTGCCTGTTTGCCGGTTTGCCGGTTTGCCGGTCTGAATCTTATATTTGCCCGGCGCGCCTGAAAATTCTCAAAATTGCTGCAGCTTGAAACCTCAAGCCACTTATCCATTCCCGGGGCATAAACCTCTAAATCATAGCATTTGCTGGCCGCAAAACTTAAATCTTGCGTCGCCAGAATTACTACACGGTAAGGGATCTCTAACAACTGCAGGACTTCTTCTGCATCTTTTACTAGTTTTTCCAATTCTTCATAGGAGCTTTCCGGCTTAGTAAATTTAACCATCTCCACTTTATTAAACTGATGAACGCGCATAAGCCCTCTAGTATCCTTGCCGTATGTGCCGGCTTCCCTCCTAAAACAGGCGCTATAGGCAACATAGTTGATAGGAAGCTTGACTTCATCCAGTATCTCATCGCGAAATATATTAGTTACCGGGACCTCAGCAGTAGGCACGAGGAATAGATCTTCGTCCTTTAGCCTGTACATATCTTCTTCCAACTTAGGAAGCTGGCCTGTGCCGGTCATTGATACTCTGTTTACCAAAAACGGCGGGAATATTTCGGTGTACCCATGCTTTTTAACATGCAGGTCCAGCATAAAGTTAATCAGGGCGCGCTCTAATTTAGCCCCCATGCCTTTATAGAGTATAAAGTTCGATCCGGTTATTTTAGCGGCGCGGTTAAAATCAATTATATCCAGAGATAGGGCAATATCAATATGGTCTGCCGGCTTGAAGTTAAATTCATTTGGTTTTCCCCAGGTACGCACTATTGTATTTTTCTTAGAATCGCCTACAGGCACAGAAGCATGCGGGATATTCGGAATATTAATCAAAATCTTAGCTGACTCCTCCTCTAACCCCTTAACCTTATCTTCCATCTGGCTTATTTCCAGAGAAATAGATTTCATTGAGCTTATTTTTTCTTTAGTATCTTTTTTTTCCTTTAAGCTAGCGCTTATCTCATCATTAGCCTTATTCCGTTTAGCGCGTAAATCTTCAAGGCCGGATAATATAGCCCTTCGTTCATTATCCTTTTTAATAAGATTATCTAAGTCCAGTTTAAGATTGCGGTTTTTAAACGACTCTTTAACTAAGCCCAAATTTTCGCGGATAAATTTAATATCTAACATTTTTTCTCCTAAAAAATGGTATCGGCTATCCCTTAATAACCCCTAACGGCCGCATCCTGCAGACACGCTTAGCAAGGCCTGCATTATGCACAACCTTAACTACATCATTAACATCCTTATAAGCTTGCGGCGCTTCCTCTACTATCGTACCCCGGCCCGAAGCTTTTACTATTATACCTTGAGATTCCAATTCTTTCAACAAAGTATCCGGATTAATTGTCCGCGCTGCGGCAGTACGGGACTTAAGCCGGCCTGCTCCATGACAACAGGAAAAGAAGGTCTCAGCAGCCCCTTCTTCTCCTACCAGAAGATAAGAATTCCTCCCCATATCTCCGGGGATTATAACCGGCTGGCCGATATTCTTATATTTTACAGGTAATGCCGGATGCCCTACAGGAATAGCGCGGGTTGCGCCTTTCCTATGAACGCATAATTTCTTTTCTTCTCCGTTAATAGTATGTTTTTCAATCTTGGCAATATTATGCGCCACATCATAAATAAGAAACATTCCTAGCTTCTGCCAGGATACGCCCAATACTCTTTCAAATATGTTACGGGTAAGATGCATAAGGCACTGGCGGTTTGCCCAGGCGTAGTTTGCCGCGCATTTCATCGCCGATAGGTAAGCTTTACCTTCTTCAGAGTTAACCGGCGCGCAGGCAAGCTGGCGGTCAGGAACATTAATATTATATTTATCGAGGCAATTTACCATGCTGCGCGTATAATCCTCGCAGACCTGATAGCCTAGGCCCCGTGACCCGGAATGAATCATAAGAGTTATTTGACCCAAATCCAACCCTAATGCATCGCAAATTTTAGCATCATAAAGCTGGTCAATTACCTGAATCTCCAAAAAATGATTACCGCTACCCAATGTACCTGACTGCGCCTTGCCTCTTTGATATGCGCGATCAGATACCGCCTTGGGATCTGCTCCCTGCATTACGCCGTTTTCTTCAGTACAATCTAAATCATCCTGAGCACCAAAGCCTTTTTCTACTGCCCATTTAGCACCTTTGACAAGAATCTCCTCTTCTTCTTTTATGCCGACCTTTATATCTCCTTTTGAACCCACGCCTGAAGGAACGCCGGAAAATAAAGCATAAACCAAATCTTTTATCTTGTCCTTTATATCCTCATAATCAAGATTAGTTTTTAACATACGCACGCCGCAGTTGATATCGAACCCGACTCCTCCGGGGGAGATTACTCCGCCGATATCAGGGTCTGTCGCTGCTACCCCTCCGATAGGAAAACCATAGCCCCAATGGATATCCGGCATGGCAAGCGAGGCGTTGACTATCCCGGGAAGAAAAGCAACATTAGCTACCTGCTCTAAAGCCTTGTCTTCCCTTATATCTTTTAAGAGCCTTTCATCAGCATAGATAATCCCCGGAACGCGCATTCCGGGTTTATAAGATTCAGGTATGCGCCAGCGGAAATCATCAATTTTCTCTAATTTTAAGATATCAGACATCTACTGACCTACGTAAAAGTAATAGAAAATATATTACCCCCGCTTCCATGGCAATTCCGAAGCCCGGATGCAAGACCAAAGGAG
>JAFGUY010000040.1 GCA_016938245.1 Candidatus Omnitrophota bacterium
CTCCGTGGAAGAGAGTCTCTTTCGCGCAACTGGTAAAGGAGAAATTCGACATTGTGCCTTCCGACGAAGATTCGGCGATGTTAAAGAAGTTGAAATCTAAGGGTTTTGCTAAAGAGGTTAATAAGCTCTCCCGTACCCAGATTGCCAAGATTATCGAGGAGGTTCTGGAAGAAGAGATGAGCGTATCCCCGACTTTTGTTACGGATTATTTTACTTCTCTATGCCCTTTAGCTAAAGCCAGGCCCGATACTCCGCTTATTTCCGAACGCTTCGAGCTTTATATTGCGGGGTTAGAAGTAGGCAATGCTTATTCCGAGCTTAATGACCCGCTTGAACAAAGGAAGAGGTTTGAGGAGGAGATTAAAGAGTTGCCAGCCGAAGAGAAAAAAGAACTGGATTCTGATTATATTTTGGCGCTTGAGCATGGCATGCCTCCTGCGGGGGGGCTGGGCATAGGAATAGACAGGCTGGTTATGCTGCTTACTGACCAGCCTTCAATCAGGGAGGTTATACTTTTTCCGCTTTTACGTCCGGAACAAAAATAAAATGAAGACAGAATTAATGCTAAGCTGGCGGTACCTTCTGACTAAAAGAAAAGAAAAATTTATCTCTCTTATCAGCCTTATATCTGTTTTAGGTATTGCTATAGGCGTTATGGCTTTAATCGTAGTACTGGCGGTTATGTCCGGTTTTGATAAAGATTTGCACGATAAAATTGTCGGGAACCAGTCGCATATCACTTTATCGGGTTTTGAGGCAATTAGTGCCTCTGAATATACAGGGCTTTCTTCCAAAGTTGCCGCTAATAAACACGTAAAAGCCATAAGCCCTTTTTTGCAGGGCCAGGTATTAGTGAAAGAGGGGAATAAATTTTTTGCGGTAGGTTTAAAGGGGATAGATCCGATACAGGAGGCTAAAGTAACTAAGATTAATCAGTATTTAATCTTAGGCGGCATTGATGATTTAAAGCAGGGCGGCATAATTATCGGCAAGGAGCTGGCAGCTTATTTAGGGCTATCCTTAAATTCCAAACTTACTCTTTATTCTCCTTTCGGCAAACAGTACGCCTTAAAGGTTACGGGTATTTTTAGTTCAGGAATGTATGACTATGACCTTAACCTTGTTTTTACGGATCTAAAGAGCGCTCAACTTATCTTTGATTTACCCGATAAAATAACTGCCATCGCTATTAAGTTAGACAATCCTGACCTAGCATCTAAAGTTAAGGAGGAGCTGGGCTTAGTTTTGGGATTTAACTACATCCTTAAGACCTGGGAAGAGGCAAACCAGAATTTTTTTGCGGCGCTAAAGCTGGAGAAGCTGGTTATGTTTATAATCCTGGCGTTAATTATACTGGTTGCCTCATTTAATATTATCAGTACTTTGATTGTTATGGTAGTTGAAAAAACTAAGGATATAGGAATTTTAAAGGCATTAGGCTTATCCTCAAAGGGCGTCAGATTAATATTTACGCTTCAGGGTTTAATTATCGGGACAGTAGGGGTATTATTAGGCTCTTTGGGCGGGTTAGTTTTATGTTTCCTACTTAAAAAATACCAGTTTGTGAAAATTCCACAGGATATATATTATATTGAACGTTTGCCGGTTGCAATAGAGCTTTGGCCGGATATATTTCTAATCGCATCAGTTGCGATGATTATTGTTTTAATTTCAACTATATATCCTGCAGCCAAAGCAGCGCAATTAAAGCCGGTTGAAGCTTTAAGATACGAGTAAACAAAGGTTTATTTATGTTAGAGGCAAAGAATATACATAAGTCTTACGGTAGCTATAAAAAGCCCCTCGCAGTATTAAAAGGCATAGACTTAAAAGTGAAGAAGGGGGAGTTTGCGGTTATTGCCGGGCCTTCCGGAGCGGGAAAGTCCACGCTTTTAAATATTCTGGGCGGATTAGATGCCCCTTCTTCGGGAAAGGTTATTCTTTGCCAAGAGGATATCTATGCTTTAAGCGATGATGAGCTGTCAGGTAAAAGGAATAAGACAATAGGTTTTGTTTTTCAGTTTTATCACTTTTTATCAGAGCTTACTGCTTTGGAGAATGCGGTTTTGCCCGGGCTTATAAAAAAAGAAAAATATGAAAAAGTAAGAGATGTTGCTATGGAGTTATTGATCCAGGCAGGTTTAGGGGACAGGGTTAATCACTATCCTTCCCAACTATCCGGCGGGGAGAAGCAGCGGGTAGCAGTGGTGCGCAGCCTTATTAATAACCCCGAACTGCTTCTCTGCGATGAGCCTACGGGGAATCTGGATTCACAATCGGGGGAGGGAATAATCTCTTTGATTAGAAAAATTAATACCCAGAATAAGATGACCGTAATTTTAGTTACCCATAATATGGAACTGGCAAGGCAGGCAGATAAAGTCTATCATCTTAAAGACGGGCTCTTAAGCTAAATAGGAGGGTTGTTAGATGAAAGTCTATATTAACGGAAAGTTTTATAGTAAAGAAGATGCAAAGGTCTCTGTTTTTGACCACGGGCTTTTATACGGTGACGGAGTATTTGAAGGGATCCGTTCTTACAGCCGGCTGGTATTTAAATTAAAAGAACATATTGACCGGTTATTTGAATCTGCGCATGCGATAATGCTGGATATTCCTTTAAATAAAGAGCAGTTGATTAAAGCAACTATTCAAACCTTAAAGGAGAATAAACTTAATGATGCCTATATTAGGATGATTGTTACCCGCGGAGAAGGTGATTTAGGGCTTGACCCGCGAAAATGTAAAGGCAATTCCACGGTTATTATCATTACCGATAAAATCGCACTCTACTCTAAAGAATTGTACAGAAAAGGGATGGAGATTATAACTGTGGCTACCATGCGTAATTCCCATGAGGCGCTTAACCCGCAGATGAAGTGTTTGAACTATCTGAATAACATTATGGCTAAGATAGAGGCTGTCCAGTTAGGTTACGAAGAGGCCCTGATGTTAAATGACCAAGGTTATGTAGCTGAATGTACCGGAGATAATATTTTTATTGTGAATAAAGGAGAACTTTATACTCCTCCGGAAATTATGGGTGTATTAAGGGGGGTAACCCGCGATACTGTGTTGGAGATTGCCAAAAAAAATAAGATTCCGACCCATGAGCATGTGTTTACCCGTCACGAACTTTATATTTCTGATGAATGCTTTTTAACCGGGACAGCCGCAGAGATCATACCGGTAGTAATGGTTGACGGCAGGGTTATAGGTTCCGGAAAACCCGGGAAGATCACCTTAAGCTTAATGAATAAATTCAAGGAACTTACTAAAAAAGAAGGGGTAAGATATTAATATGCTCTGCAATATCTGCAATAAAAACCCGGCTACTGTACATCTTACCGAGATTATAGACGGACAGATGAGCGAGTTGCATATCTGTGAGGAGTGCGCGCGCAAAAAAAGCCAGGCGATGGAGCAACAGTTCGGGCTCTCTGACCTTTTAGCCGGCATGGCGGATTTCGATAAACCTAAAGACAAAACTTCTGTTACCGCTGTTTCGGTAAAATGCCCGGTCTGCGGGCTTACCTACGCTGATTTCAAAAAAATTGGGCGTTTAGGTTGCGGAGAATGCTATAACACCTTTAGAAAATACTTAGGGCCGCTTTTAAAACGCATACACGGCTCTACCCAGCATACGGGTAAGTCTCCGCTCCTTAAGAGCGGAAAGATTACGAGAAAAAAAACGGATATACAGGAATTGCGCATTCGTCTTAATAAAGCGATTGAGTCAGAGGCGTTTGAAGAGGCAGCTAAAATACGCGACCAGATCAAGAAAATTTCGTCAGAAGAATAGAATAAGTTTTATAAAAGAAGGAATAGCATGGATTTGAAAGACCTGTTAAATCATACCAGTGAGTGGCTTAAGGGGAGCGGTCCGCACTCCGATATTGTTATCTCAAGCCGCATCCGCCTTGCCCGTAATTTATCCGATGCTTCTTTCCCGCATTGGGCAGGTAAAAAACAGGGAGAGGATACTTTAGGCAGGATCAGGGAAGGTTTCTCAAGAGTAGATTATTTAAAGAAAACCGCATTTCTTAAGTTGACTAATATGGATAGTATAGATAAACAGTTTTTGGTAGAACGGCATCTTATGTCTTTAGACCACGCCCAAAAGACCAATAGTAAGGCAGTGGTTATTGATAATGAAGAGGTGATCTCCATAATGGTCAATGAAGAAGACCACATCCGCATGCAGGTAATGCAATCGGGGTTTAATCTTTATGAAGCCTGGAATATTATTAATAAGATAGACGATGCTATAGCAAAAGAATTAAGTTTTGGCTATATGCCGGACTGGGGTTATCTTACGGCGTGCCCTACTAACGCAGGCACAGGCATGCGCGGTTCGGTAATGCTGCATCTTCCGGCGTTAGTTATGTCAAGGGCAATAGACAGGGTATTAGCTGCGATAGCTAAGTTGAGTTTTACTACCAGAGGGCTTTACGGAGAAGGTACCCAGGCAACGGGGAATTTCTTTCAGATCTCTAACCAGATTTCTTTAGGCCCCAGCGAAGACGAGATTATTGAAAGCATAAACGGGCTTATTCGTCAGATTATCGAACAGGAGAATCAGGCCAGGGATGTGCTCTTCTCTAAAAAGAGCCCCCTTTTAGAGGATAGGATTAATCGCAGCCTCGGGGTTTTAAAGAGTGCGCGGATTATAAACAGCCAGGAGACAACCGAGCTTCTTTCTATGGTCAGGTTAGGCTGTGATTTAGGCATGGTTAAGGATATCGACCAAAGGCGCATTAACGAGCTTTTTATAATAACGCAGCCTGCGCATCTGCAGAAGATTGAAGGTAAAAAACTTTCTTCAGAAGAACGCGATATAAAAAGAGCGCAGATTATCAGGGATAAATTAAATATACAATAAAGTCGTGCGGTAATATGTCAAGATAAAAAATGACAACATTTATCTTTGTACCAGGGCATAA
>JAFGUY010000004.1 GCA_016938245.1 Candidatus Omnitrophota bacterium
CAATGCTATGCTCAGGTAAAATTTATCCATCGAAACTTTTACGCCAAGGCTTTTGCTTAAAAAACCTCCACTGCAACCTTAGTCAGTTTCTGCCGGAAAAAGAATACGCTGAAAAACCCTAATCCTAAGATTAGAATATAAAGCAATATTATTTTTTTTGCTTGCGCTTCTTTTTCATTTTTTTCTGAACATCTCGTATTCTTTAACTAACGTTTTCTCCTTTGGAAGAATGATCCTTTCTTCCTGCCCAATCCCTGCCCTCTTGGCTCAGCGCGGTTATCAAATTTCCTCGGGCGGCTAGAGCTTTCTTCTCTTGGCCTATCTCCAAATTTTACTTTGAATGACTTTGAATCATTGCGCGCTGAAAAACAATCCCTGCAATATACCGGACGGTCTCCGGTAGGCTTAAAAGGAATCTCGCAATCTTTACCGCACTCTGAACAAACAGCCTTGGTAAAATTTCTTTCCCTGGCACGGTCATCGCGCCTAAAACGTGATTCAGGCTTCTGGAAATGACTGATCAAAGTATCCACTTTCTTCTCTAAAACGGCCAGCTGCTCACACATTTTATTAACTAAACCTGTTAAATCTGTTTCTTTCTCTGGTAAAGCTAAAGCTCCAACTTCCGGACTACCTTTGTGCTTTATTAGTCTTTTCATGTCTCTACCTTTCTTCTTGGGGGTTTTTGAACTGCTGTTAAAGCTACGAAGCTAGAAAAAATCAGCTTTTGTATTTTGGTTTGGTAAAGCGAAGGAATAATTGATCTAGAAACTTATGCGCCATCGCAATCTCTTCATCAGTTATATAAAAAGACGGGGCTAAAGTGAAGATATTTTTATAATAACCGCCTACATCCAGGACTAAGCCGTATTTTTCCCCTTTGTATTCCAGATTACCTTTCAGCCCTTCATGAAATATCTGATCCACCAATCGCCTGTTAGGAGTAATGCCGTCTTTCTCGCAGACCTCAAGGCGGATAGCCAGGCCAAGGCCTGAAACATCGCCGATCTCTTTGTATTTCTTCTGAAGCTGCTTAAGCATATTTACGAATTTCCTACCGCTGGAGTTAATCCGGCCGGGCAAAGCCTTATCCCGAAGCAATTTCATGGTCTCTAACCCTGCAGCAGTTCCTATGGGGTTAGATGAAAACGTGGAATGCGTGGCTCCGGGGCCAAAAGACTCCGGCTTAATAAGCTCTTCTTTTGCCCATAAGCCAGATAAAGGGTTCATACCGTTAGTAAGCGCCTTGCCAAAAACCAATACATCCGGCTTAACCCCGAAATGTTCAAGCCCCCAGAACTTTCCTGTACGGTAAAAACCCATCTGCATCTCATCATCAACCAGATAAATCTTAAAATGATCCAGTATCTTCTTAATTTTCTTAAAATAATCCGGAGGCGGAATTATATAACCGCCTGTCCCCTGAAGAGGCTCAATGTAAAAAGCTACAAATTCACATTCACCGGATTTAGTATCAATAACTGAATTATATTCTGTTTCAAAAAGCCTCTCAAACTGATCTACACAATAATATTTACAGGAATCAAAACGCTTGGCATACGGGCAACGAAAGCAATAAGGATAGGGAATAAATTGCGCCCGGTTGGAAAAATGGCCATATGGCTTTCTATAGCGGTAACTGGAAGTAATCTCTGTAGCGCCGAGGGTCCTGCCGTGATAGCCTCCCTGAAAAGCAAAGAATTGCGTCCTGCCGGTTATTTTACGGATAAGCTTAATGCTGTCTTCAATAGCTTGAGAACCGCCTACATTAAAATGCACCCTGCCTCGAGCCTTAAAAGACTTCTGCATCTGTTTAGAAATACAGGCGGCAAGCTCAATTTTTTCACGGTGTAAATACTGGCTGGCTAACTGCGGTAAACGTTCAATCTGGTTTATTACTGCCTCGTTCACCTGTTTATTCTTATAACCCAAATTTACTGCCGAATACCACATCTGAAGATCAAGATAAGATTTACCGTGATAATCGTACAGGAAAGAACCATCGCAAGCAGAAAAAATCTTTGGTTTTTTTAAATAATGAACAGTATCTCCGTAAGAGCAATAGCGAGACTCTTCTTTCAAAAGCCTATTTTCTAACCTTAAATCTGCTGCCATATTATAAACCGTCCTTACCGGGAATCTTCATGCTGATACGCAGCGCGTGATTTTTACTTACCTGGTCAACGCCATTAATCATGTAATCACCGGCTTTAGCCGGAATAAGAAGTGAACTCCCCTTATGCAAATGAACAAGCCAATCATCTTTTAAAGAAACAATTTCAATTGAACCTTCGGTTACCATCAATATTTCAAATTTATCGCGGTTTAAGATTTTAATCGGGCTATAATCAGAACTAGCCCTGATCCGTTCAATCCTTAAAGCATTATGCGTTAAAAGAGAGTCCGTCCCCTTGGTTAACATTTTCTCCCATTTCCCTTTACACTGCTTTTTTAATGCATTACCCTGATTACTCTTATAATCAAATGAGATTAATCCTTTTTTAATATGCATCTGCCTTTGCCGGAGAAAATCATACATCCGGTAGGTCAAATCGCTGGATTCCGCAATCTCGATTGCGATAGAGCCTCCTGACCAGCAATGTAAAACGCCTGAAGGTATACGGAATATATCGCCCGGGGCAACGCGGATCCTGTGCAACAGATCAAGGATATTTTCTTTATTGTTAATGGCGGCTCTAAAATCTTTACGGCTTACCTTATCCTTTAACCCTAAATATAACAGGCTATCAGCGTCTTCATGCAAGTCCATAACTATAAATACCTCTTCTTTACCAAGGTCTTCTTCGCCAAGAGCCTTTGCAATCTTATGCGAAGGGTGCAGATGAACCGACATGTGCTGATGCACATCGATAAACTTAGCCAATATCGGGAACCCCTGCCCAAAATTCTCCACTATATCATTTCCCAGGATCATTTTAGATAAATCTCTATTCCCAAGCAGATCTTTAAGGGTAAGAATCCTGCCATCCGGCATTAGAATGCGCGATGGATATTTTTTATGACCGGAGACCTCCCATGATTCTGCGGCTACCGGTGTATTGCTATCATACGGCATGCCCTTCATAGCATAAAGATAATGCCCTCCCCAGATATAATTAGCAAAATTTCCCTCTACAAGCCTGACCGGGCGCTTAGTCAGAAAATCTGTCTCTTCATCGGTCAAAATCAATTTATCCGCTTTAATATTCTGCCTGAGAGAATCAGTGCGCGTAATTATCATGCTTATGTTCCTCCTTGGGTGCTTTCTGCTTTAAAAGCATAAAACGGATTCCCTCATTAAAGGGCCTTGGGGTATCCACATTCACCATATGCGTATTAACAGGCTTACCGGCAACTTTGGCTTGTTCAATGCCAATAATAGGATAAGAGAAAATACGCCCAGTTAGATCACTATACACCTCTTTAATACGATTAGTCATCTCTAATTTATTTAATCCTTCTGCGCCATTAGTTTGATATACGCCGGTTAATCCGTAATCAATAAGCTTTAACAATGTCCCGGCAGCATCTTCAAGCAAAACCGGATGCTTGATCTGAAAGGTATCCGCTTCTAACGGTTCAGGCCTATCTAAGCCCGTAACAATTTTACTGGCGGTTGTTTTTTTATCATCCGGTCCGTTATAACCATAAAGCGCGCCTAAACGCAACACCAAGTAATCAGGAAAATTCTTTAGAGTTACCTTCTCGCCTTCAAGCTTAGTGCGGCCGTAATAATTTATCGGGTTAGCTTCGGATACTGACCCATAAGGGGCATTATCCCCGTCAAAAATATATTCAGAAGATATATAGGCGAATTTAGAGTTATTCGCATATTCAGAGAGAAGCTTGACCGCATCAATATTTAGCGCCTTTGCCCTCTTTTGTTCTTTCTCGGCTAAATCTGCATCAGCTTCACCTGCAATATAAATTACAATATCAAAATGAGGATGCTTAAGAAAATATTCCTTAATCTCTTCTTTTGACGTAATATCCAATTTATCAAAACCAAGAACGCCTGCCTTTGTAAAACCCGTGCCTCTGACAGACTTATATTCCCGGTTGAAAAGCTGATATACCGCCCTCCCAAAGAATGAAGTTGCGCCAATAATAAGCACGGATTTATCCCGCTTAACTTTTATCCCTTCTTTTCCAGTAAGGATAAACTGCAAAAAACCTGAAAGAGCCGGCGTTTCTTCAAGTTTACGGAATCCATTAATGTTTGTAGCGCCTAAAATAAAAAGAGATTTTTGTGTAATAACCTCACAAAGCGCAGAAACAAGATAATTGTCTTTGGCTGAATCAATCAACAATCTGGTATTTAGCTGAACAATCTGACGGGAAGGCTTACTGCTACTAAGATGGCATGCTGTTTGGGCAATTAAGCTATCCTGTTGTGCTTGGGATTCGGAGATAAATACGGCATTCCCCAATGCCTTAGCCAGGCTTAGGCCGCGGCCAACTTCAGGCCTTAAGCCGGATACAGCCTTTCCTTCCGCCTTTAAATGCTTGCCTTGGATAGGAACCAATATCTGTTCAATAATATTATTACTTAGAGACATAGTAGTACGCACAAAAAGGAAGGCGAAACTAATATCTTACCATTTTTTGTTGCTTATTATTATAGAGTAACAGTCCTTAGTAATCAAGGACGATTTGCAAGCGCCCCAGGGATTCCATATTCTGATTAAATTCCAGCATCTTCAGGATAAAATCCTGCGCCAACAATCCTATCCTTACCATTAATATTTATTTTTCTTAAATATGATACTTTCTTAGAAGGTTCTGTTTCTTCGGGTTTTGCCCAATAATATTCCACCCATGCTTCGTCTTTATTCCTTACTGCACCAACTATTATCTGCTGCGCTACCCAAGAATCCGAGTCAGAATCAGGATAGCTATCCGCCGGTACCCCTTCGATATCCTCAAAGACAGGATTCACTAAATCAGCCCCGGTCTCAGCTGACGTTATAAAAACATAGGTATCCTGCGCATAAAACTTTCCGTCTTTTTGCTTTATAATACTTAGCGCTTCCTCGCCTTTGGCATTTATAAGCTCAACAGCTTCATCCACAAGGCCCTTAACATAAGCTCTTTTCTCTGCGTAATCAACCTCGGCATTAATGATGTTTGCAGAGCAAAACAAAAAACAAATTACTGTAAGAATTACCGATAGAGATACCTTTTTCATCCTTCCTCCTCTTTGTCTGGTGCGCGTTCTGCCCTCCCTGCCGGGCCCTCTTCTATCATTCAGAAGGGAAATTGCTTAATATCTGACGTATTGAGTTTTTGACAAACTGCAGCCTGCTATCAACAAAATCATAGCGGTAAATCTTAGCCTTCTGCTCACCCTGCCATATCAATGCTTGGGTACGCGAATTAAATGCCTCGATAACTAATGCCCCTTTATCCATCTCTTTTACTGCAGGGCTAACCTCATTCTTAAACATAACCTTATTCTCGGTTAATATAGATAGTTTGTAATTATTGACTTTCGCATAAGTAATGGAATGAATCTATCTTGTCCATGGTAAATCGGACGCATAGATACAAGACCAAAGAAGTTTCTGTG
>JAFGUY010000041.1 GCA_016938245.1 Candidatus Omnitrophota bacterium
AATTGATATAATCTTTCATCTGGCTGCCGAGGCGATTGTCGGCCGCAGCCAGGAAAACCCCTTAAATGCGTTTAAATCCAACATCACCGGAACCTGGGAAGTTTTAGAGGCAAGCCGCCGGCAAAAGAATGCGCCGGCGATTGTTATTGCTTCAAGCGATAAGGCCTACGGGGAGCATAAAAAGCTTCCTTATAAAGAAGGCGCTGCGTTAATAGCTAACCATCCTTATGATGTTTCTAAAAGTTGCGCGGATTTAATCGCAAACACATACGCGCATACTTATGGCCTGCCTGTGGCAATTACCCGTTCCGGGAATATCTACGGGCCCGGAGATTTTAATTTTAGCCGGCTGATACCTGACGCGATAAGGTGTATCTTATCCGGTAAAACGCTCAAGATACGCAGCAATGGTAAGTTTATCCGCGACTATGTTTATATTGACGATGTTGTGCAGGGCTATGTCAGGATTGCGGAGTTGCTCGCGCAAGGCAGGTTTAAGGGTGAGGCGTTTAATTTAAGCAATGAAAGGCCGTTGTCAGTTATGAAGGTATTAGAGGAAATTAAAAGGCCAGGTTTTAGCGATAAACAATTGGAATATAAGATAATGAATACCGCAAGATACGAGATAAAAAAGCAATACCTTTCTTCGGCTAAGGCAAGGCGGGTTTTAGGCTGGAGGCCAAAATACGGTATCAGGGAAGGGTTTAAGAAGACAGTTGATTGGTATTCTGTTTATTTGAGGAAAGGGGGCGTTTCTCTTAAAGGGGACGTTTCTGTTTTTCGGAGAAAAACAGAAACGTCCCCTGTTTCACGCTTATGAAAGTCTATTTCTTAGGCACAAATGGCTGGTATGACAGTGATTTAGGCAATACCCTTTGCGTATTAGTTGAGACTAAACAGGCATATATTGTCTTTGATGCCGGAAGCGGTTTATCTAAACTGGACAAGTATATTAAAGACAGCCGGCCGGTTTTTCTGTTTTTAAGCCACTTTCATCTTGACCATATTATCGGTTTTCACGCCTTGAACAAATTCAACTTTCCGAAAGGTCTGGCTGTCTTTGGGACCCTGGGAATAAAGAAGGTATTTAAGGTTATAGTTAATCTTCCTTATACAATGCCTTTAAGTATGCTAAATATGAAGGTTAGGGTAGCCGAGATTAAAAAAGGCTTGCGTTTCCCTTTTAAGTTATCCTTTGCCAAACTTCATCATTCAACCCAATGCTATGGTTACCGCCTAAGCGCGGATAATAAAACGCTTGCCTTTTGCACGGATACCGGCTAAATCCCCAGAAGGCGGCAGAGATAGCCAAAAAGGCAGGGGTTAAAAAACTCGCGCTTGTCCACTTTGACGCCGGGGAATATTCAAGCGAAGGAGATATCCGCAGGGCGCTAATCAGCGCTAAAAGGATATTTAAAAATACAGTAGCGGCGAGGGATAACTTCTTTTTATCTCTATAGTTTTAATCCGTAACTGCATATTAAAAATTGCACAGATACGGTTAGCAAACAATAAAAAAATCTCTTAAAGAAATTTGAAAATGTAGTTATCATTTTCTGTTAGTTAAGAAAAGGTTGGTAAGGTAGCAAGAAGAATACCTGAGAATATTGCAGTGGTTATTGGCAAATTAATTTTAGGCTTATAAAATGAAAAAAGTAAGGGTTGGAATAATTGGGACGGGAAATATAGGTACGGATCTTTTGTTTAAAATACAAAGGTCTGAAATTCTGGAATGTGGCATATTCACAGGTAGAAGGCTTGATTCGCAAGGAATAAAAAAAGCTGAATTAATGGGTGTTAAGACTTCTTGCGAGTCTATTAACGCAATTTTAAACAACTCAAACCTATGTGAAATTGTTTTTGATGCTACATCTGCTACTGTACATCAAAAGAATGCCCCTATACTAAAAAGGCTGAATAAATTTGCTATTGATTTAACTCCTTCTAGAATTGGAAAGATGTGCGTTCCTGCTGTCAATATTAGGGAGTGCTTAGAAGGCGATAATGTTAACCTTATAACCTGCGGCGGCCAAGCCGCTATCCCGATTATTAATGCCATTATGAAGGTTCACCCTGAAACAGAATACGTTGAACTAGTAGCTAGTATTGCTTCAAAATCTGCCGGCCCGGGAACAAGGGTTAATATTGATGAGTTTACCCAGGCGACCAGGGATGCCATTGAGAAGCTTACAGGTGTCAGAAAAGCGAAGGCGATAATTATATTGAATCCGGCTGAGCCGCCGGTATTAATGCACAATACCATTTATGCCAAGATTCAAAAGCCGGATTTAAACAGGCTAAAGAAAGAAGTCAATCTAATGGAGAAACTTATTCAAGAATATGTTCCCGGGTATAAAATAACACTCGGTCCGGTGTTTGAAAACGGTAGAGTTACTACTATGATTGAAGTTATCGGTAAAGGGGATTATCTTCCAAAATATTCAGGGAATTTGGATATCATTACTTGCGCTGCAATTAATGTAGCAGAGGAATACGTTAAGCATAAATTAACATTGAAGGCAGGAAAATAATATGAGTGAAATACTTTTTTTTGATTCAACTTTACGCGATGGATCCCACGCAGTAGACCATCAATTAAGCGTTGCTAATATCAAAGAGTACTGTAGCCATATAGATGATGTGGGTTTATATGTTGTTATTGTTGGGCATGGAAATGGACTGGGTGCTTCATCTTTACAGGTAGGCCTTTCAGCTATTTCTGATAAAGAGATGCTTCAGATTGCCCGTAAAGAACTAAAGAAAACTAAATTAGGAGTATTTTTAATCCCGGGTTTTGGCACTATAAATGATGATCTCCTGCCAGCCATAGATATAGGAGTAGATTTATTCTGCGTTGCTGCTCATTGTACCGAAGCGGATGTTACCGGGCAGCATATAGAGTATTTATGTAAAAGGCATAAAGAGGCTTATGGTGTTCTTATGATGTACCATATGGCCTCTAAAGAAAAGATAGCAGAAGAAGTCTTAAAAATGCAAAGTTATGGTGCTAAGGGAGTTATCCTTATGGATTCAGCAGGAGCTTCAACCCCAAATATGGTTTCTGAAACAATCTCGCATTTAGTTAAGGATGTAAGAGTAAAAATCGGATTTCATGCTCATAATAATATGGGATTGGCTATTTCGAACTCTCTTATTGCTATCCAGAATGGCGCTTTAATCATTGACGGAACCTCGCGCGGTTTTGGCGCAGGAGCTGGAAATTGCCAATTGGAAGTATTAGTCGGATTATTGTCAAAGATGGGGATCTCAACTGATCTTGATCTATATAAAATGATGGATGTAAGTGAAGGTATTGTTTCCAAAATAATGAAAAAGCCACAGGAAATTTCATCGATTTCTTTAATTAGCGGTATATCCGGGATATTTTCAGGGTTTGCTAATCATGTTAAAAAAGCAGCAGAAAGATTTAATGTTGACCCGAGGGATATCTTTGTCGAATTGGGTAAGCGTAAAATGGTAGCGGGTCAGGAGGATTTTATTGTGGATGTTGCAATGTATCTGGCAAATAAAAAAACATCAGAAAAAGAAAGCTACGATATTGAATCCTTGCTTTAGGAGGTTATTTTATGAGAGTCGCAGATTTTATTTTTAAGTTTTTATCTGATAGAGGGTTAGATACTTTATTTATGGTTTCTGGCGGACAAGCAATGTTTCTAGTTGATGCGGTTTATCAAAATAAAAAGCTTAAAGCAATATGCACGCATCATGAGCAAGCAGCGGGAATGTCTGCGGATGCATATGGTAGGATAACCGGAAAATTGGGAGTTGCTTTAGTTACTGCCGGGCCCGGTGCGGTAAATATAATAAATGGCGTAGTCGGAGGATGGACTGATTCTGCTCCGATGATGATTATTTCAGGTCAATCAAGTTTATCTTGTGTACAGTATCAGCAGGAGCATTCTATAAGGCAATTTGGTATTCAGGGAATCAATATCAAACCGTTAGTTGAGAAGGTAACTAAATATTTCGTTACGGTTGATGACCCGGCAAGAATTCTTTACTATATGGGTAAGGCTTATTATTTGGCATTAAATGGAAGGCCCGGTCCTGTATGGCTTGATATCCCGCTTGATATTCAAAAAATGGAGGTGCCAAAAAGGTTGCTTGAAGAGTTTAGCCCGCCTGTAGATATTTCAAATAGCTCGGATTTAAAAAAAGAAATAGGAAAAGTCCTGGAAATGCTTTCTAAATCAAAGCACCCAATTATACTTGCCGGACAGGGAGTACGACTGGGTAATGCGGTTAAAGAATTTTTAAGCGTTGTCGATACGTTGAGAATACCCGTATTGACATCGAGGCTGGGAATAGATTTGATTAATAGCGATAATCAGTTATATGTTGGCAGACCGGGAAACTATGGAGAAAGAGCTGCAAATTTTGCTATTCAAAATTCGGATTTAATTATTGCTATTGGGTGCCGTCTTGCTTCCGCGTTAGTCGGTCACGACCCTAAGAATTTTGGATTACACGCAAGAAAAATAGCTATAGATATTGATGAAGAGGAATTAAATAAACCCGGAGTGAAAATTGACCTGAAAATTAAGAGTGATGTTAAAATTGCGCTCGTTGAGATTTTAAAATCAACTGAAAAAGGCAAGCTTCCAAAATTTAGCGGTTGGATTTCACAGTGCAATTATTGGAAAAAATCTTATCCAGTAATCGCTAATTCCTATAAAAATGAGAAACCGGTTAATTCATATTATTTTACTGATAAGCTTTCTGAATATGCAAAAAGCGATGATATGATACTGGTTGATACCGGAACGTGTTTTCATGTAGCGTGCCAAGTTTGGAAGATAAAGAAAGGCCAAAGGTTTCTTACTACTGGAGGTTTATCTTCTATGGGGTACTGGGCAGCTGCTATAGGAGCTTGTGTGGCAAATAACCGTAAAAGAACAGTGGTTATTACGGGTGATGGAAGCCTGCAGATGAACATCCAGGAACTCGCCACCATTAAACATAATAATTTGCCGATTAAAATTATCATTTTTAACAATAATGGTTATTTGCTTATTCGTCATACCCAGAAGAATTTCATGAATGGCAGATTATTGGGTGAGGGGCCTGACACAGGGGTATGGTGCCCGGATTCATTGAAAATTGCTCAAGCCTATGGAATAAAAGGTGTGCGTATAAATAAAGTATCAGAAGTAGCATCTTCTATAAAGAAAGTTATGGAATATGATGGTCCGGTAGTTTATGATGTCATGACTCCGGAGTGGCAATTAATTATCCCCAGAATTTCTTCCGAGAAAATGAAAGATGGTACTTTGGTCTCTAAGCCATATGAAGATATGTATCCATATTTACCCAGGGAAGAGTTGCGTAAAAATATGGTGGCGGAATTAGATAAAAAATGAAGAATATAAAAATAGCTATTCTTGGGGCAACAAGCCAGATTGCCAAAGGGTTAATCTTTAATTTTGCGCAGGATAATTCGGTTAAGTTATATTTATTCGCCCGTTCGCCCGGCAAGGTAAGGGTTTTTATAAGGGCAAATGCCTTGCCGCCGGCAAAGGTTGTTTCGCCTTTTAGAGATTTTAAAAAAGGAAGATATGATTTGGTTATTAATTGTGTCGGTATAGGCTCGCCGCTAAAATTAAAAGAGCAGGGAAAACAGATATTTAGCCTGACCGAGGATTTTGACAACCTTGTCTTAGGTTATTTAAAAAATAACCCCTGGGCAAGGTATATAAATTTTAGTAGCGGCGCTGTTTACCGCCTATCCGCAGATCTAAAGCCCCAGGACTATTACGGTATTGCAAAGTTGCATCAGGAGGCTAAGCATCGGGCATTAGATAAGTTTCATATTGTTGACTTAAGGGTATTTTCTTATTTTAGCCGTTTCGCTGAATTGGATTCCGGTTATTTCCTGACCGACCTTTTAAAAAGCATAAAGGAAAAGCGGAAGTTTTTTGTAAACCCCGGTAATTTTATCCGGGACTATATCAACCCAGATGACCTTTTTAATTTGATTGTTTGTATTATTAAGGCCAAGCCTTTTAACGGGGCCCTGGATGCCTATAGCCTTTCTTCGGTCAGTAAGTTTAAGTTATTAAAATACTTTAGCAAGAATCGTTCCTTGCGTTACGTTATTAAGCGTAAAGGCCAGGTTGTCTCCCCAACCGGAGAAAAAGGCCTTTATTATCCTAAGTCAAAGAGCGCTTCAAAACTAGGCTATCGGCCGAAGTTTACCTCTTTGCAAACAGTAATTAAAGAATCAAAATATCTACTTTCTAAGGTTAATGGATAAGATTGATAAAGCCAGAAAAAAGATACTTAAGGGGGTAAAGGATTATTTTTCCCTTCAGGATAAAAAGGAATTTATTCCCGGGCAGACCCCGATTCCTTATGGCGGCAGGGTTTACGATGAAAGGGAACTGATTTCTTTAGTAGATTCTTCCCTGGATTTTTGGTTAACCAGCGGAAGGTACGCGGATAAATTTGAAAATGGGTTAGCTAAGTTTTTAGGGGTTAAATATTGCCTTTTGACAAATTCCGGCTCTTCGGC
>JAFGUY010000042.1 GCA_016938245.1 Candidatus Omnitrophota bacterium
TAGAGAATGCTAGAGAAATGCTAGAGAATTATTATAAACTCTCCGCGCGGCCTATTTTTTTGAAATTTTTCGAGAATTACCTGCGGCGTACCCCGTATAATTTCTTCAAATTTCTTGGTTAATTCCCGGGCTAAAACAATATCCCGCGCGTCCATTATGCTTTGAATATCCCCAAGGGTAGCCAAAATCCTGTGGCATGATTCATAGCAGATAACCGTGCATTTTAATCCGGACAGCTCTCTTAATTTATTTTGCCGGGATAGTTTCTTATTAGGCAAAAATCCGGCAAAATAAAACTCATGCGCAGGCTTACCCGATAAAACCAAGGCATTAATAAATGCACTCGGCCCGGGAATTACTGTTGTGGGGATATTATTTTTTATTGCTAGATTAATCAGATTATACCCGGGATCGAGTATCCCGGGGGTTCCCGCATCCGAAACCAAGACAATGTTTTTGTCTCCTTTCAATAAACCTAGAATATATTCTGCTTTTGTGAACCTGTTGTGCTGGAAAAAACTGGTGGTGGGCCTACTAATACCGTAATGGTCAAGGAGTATTTTTGTATGGCGGGTATCCTCGCAGGCAATAAGATCAGCTGATTTTAAAACCTCTATTGCGCGCAAAGTAATATCTTTTAAATTCCCTATTGGCGTTGCTACAATATATAGCATATTCTATTATTCAACAGTGACTGACTTGGCGAGATTGCGCGGCTGGTCAGCATCGCACCCTCTTTTTACTGCAATATGATACGCCAACAACTGTAAAGGGACAACGGCAAGTAACGGAGAAAAAATCTCCTCGCACTTAGGTATATAAACTACCTCTGAAGTTAATCCCTTGATTTCTTTATTGCCCTCGGTTGCAATAGCAATAACTTTGCCTTTGCGGCTCTTTATCTCCTGAATATTTGAGACCATCTTTTCAAAAACCTTAGACTCCACAGCAATGCATACCACCGCCCGATATTCGTCAATTAAAGCAATGGGCCCGTGCTTCATCTCACCTGCAGCATAACCTTCCGCAGGAATATAGGCAATTTCTTTTAACTTCAAAGCGCCTTCTAAAACTGTAGGGACATTAATATTCCGCCCAAGGTATAAGAATGACCCAAAGTGGGCGTGTTTGCGGGCGAGCTTTGCAATAGTCTGCTGCCTTTTTAAAATCATCCCTATCTGTTTAGGGATCTTATTTAAATCATCAAGGTATCTATTAATTTTCACAACGGGCATACTTGCGCGTATCTGAGCAAGATAAAAGGCAAATAGATAAAGTACGAGGACCTGCGCTGTGTAAGCTTTAGTAGAAGCCACTCCTATTTCCGGGCCGGCGTGGGTATAAATGACCCCATCGGATTCTCTGGTCAATGTAGAGCCCAATACGTTGCAGATTGATATAACGATTGATCCGCGCTTCTTTGCTTCTCTTGCCCCTGCTAAAGTATCTGCTGTCTCTCCTGACTGGCTTATAGCAATAACTAAGGTGTCCGGGCCAACTAAAAGATCGCGGTATCTAAACTCGCTTGAAAAATCTATGCTCACAGGAATTGAGCATAAAGACTCCAGCGCATACTTACCTACAATGCCTGCGTGGTAGGCGGTCCCGCAGGCAACTATAAAAATATGCTTTAGGTCTTTAAGTTTATCCTCACAAATCTCCATCTCCTTAAAATTTATTTTCCGGGATTTTGTATCTATGCGCAGATTAAGCAGGTTCTCTAAAACTTGCGGCTGTTCGTTAATCTCTTTAAGCATAAAATGCTTGTACCCTTGTTTTTGAGCGGAAGCGGTATCCCAAGCAATGTGGACAGGTTTTTTAGCTACGGGCTGTCCATGCCAATCTATGACCTTAAAGCTATCCTTGCCTAAAATTGCCATTTCGTTATCTTCCAGGAATATCACATCTCGGGTTAACCCTAAAATCGCCGGGACATCTGAGGCAATATAGTTTTCGTTTTTACCTAACCCCAAAATTAGCGGGCTTCCTAAACGCGCGCCCACCATCTTAGCAGTCTCCCTTTTTGAAATTACTCCAACAGCAAAAGAACCTCTTAACAGCCTTAATGCCTGCCTTACCGCATCTTCTAACGGAATATCGTTATAAAACTTCCCAATTAAATGCGCGATTACTTCTGTATCAGTCTGGCTTAAAAAACAGTGGCCTTCTTTAATAAGCTGGAGTTTAAGGGCTTCAAAGTTTTCAATTATACCGTTATGCACTACGGCAATTTCATTTTTGCAATCCGCATGCGGGTGCGCATTACCCTGAGTGGGGCTGCCATGAGTGGCCCAGCGCGTATGGCCGATACCGACACTGCCGAAAACAGGCTTTTCTTTTAAAACCTTTTCCAACAACTTGATTTTTCCGGGAGATTTTCTTATGGAAATAGCGTTTCTCTTAGGGGAGATTACCGCTATTCCGCTTGAGTCATAACCGCGGTATTCTAAACGTTTCAGCCCGTTAAGCAAAATAGGCTGCGCCTCTCTTGAGCCTATATATCCGATTATTCCACACATGAGCACCTCTGAAACGCCTGCTTTAGGCAGGCATCTAACGAAATCCTCCAAAGCACGACATAGCGCTTATTCGCCTGCTAAAGGGCGAAGGAGGATAAATTTTTTATTGACCCTGACGGGATTTGAACCCGTGTCGAGAGCTTGAAAAGCTCTTGTCCTAGACCAGGCTAGACGACAGGGTCAAGCCTATTCTTCTTCGGCAATGACCGGGGCAACGCAAGAGACGTAATCCTTTCCCTGCAATTTTATCAATCTAACGCCTTGTGCCGAACGTCCGGTCTCGCGAATATCTTTAATAGCGCAACGCAAAAACACCCCGTTTTGAGTGATAACCATCAACTCATCATCTTCATTTACGGTCTTAAGATTAACCGCCTCGCCATTCTTATCTGTAACTTTTATATTAATCACGCCTTTGCCGCCACGGGAAGTAAGCCTATATTCCTCTATTGTAGTACGCTTGGCAAAGCCCAAAGAAGTAACTGTCAGAATAGTGGCGTCTTTCTGCGGAACCACCATATCAATAACTTCATCTTTTTTGCCTAAAGATATGCCTCTTACCCCGCGTGCACCTCTGCCCATATCGCGCACTTTTGTCTCGGGGAATCTAATCGCCTTGCCCTGGCGGGTCCCGATTAATAAATCCTGCTTTCCATCAGTCATCTCTACCCCGATAAGCTCGTCCTCTTTATCCAAAGTAATACCGATAATCCCTGCCTTACGGGGATTGCCGTACGCTTCCAGCTTAGTCTTCTTAATCTGGCCTAATTTAGTAGCCATAACCAGATATTTATCACAGGTAAATTCCTTTACAGGGATAGTAGAGCTGATTTTAGAACCTTGTTCCATCTGAACCAAATTAATTATCGCCTTACCCTTAGATACACGGCTAGCCTGCGGGATTTCATAAACCTTAAGCCAATGCACCTGGCCCTTGCCTGTAAAAATTAAAAGATAGTCTTTAGTGGAGGCAACGAAAAGGTGCTCAATAAAATCCTCATCCTTAACCTCTGCGCCGGTTACCCCCCTTCCTCCGCGTTTTTGCTTATGATAAGAGCTAACCGGAAGGCGCTTAATATAGCCTCCATGGCTTATAGTTACAACCACATCTTCTTCGGCAATTAGGTCTTCCACCTCAAGCTCCTCCACCTCGCCGACTATATCCGTCCGTCTTTCGTCACCAAACTTCTTTTTCAATTCTTCCAATTCAGACTTTATAATTCCTTCGATTTTCTTTTCAGAAGCCAGAATAACGCGGCATAGTTCTATCTTCTTTAAAAGCTCTGCGTATTCTGCATCAAGCTTATCGCGTTCAAGCGCGGTTAAGCGCTGTAATTGCATCTCCAGGATCGCCTGCGACTGGATCTCCGAGAAGTCAAACTCTTTCATTAAATTAACTTTAGCAGCATCTACGCTCTTAGAGGTCTTTATCACCTTAATGATCCGGTCAATAAACTTAAGCGCGATCTTTAAACCCTCTAATATATGCGCCCTTTTTAATGCCCTATCCAGTTCAAATTGCGTTCTGCGCCTGATAACTACCTTGCGGTGCTCGATATAACAATCAAGCACCTGCCGTAGATTTAACACTTTAGGCCTGTTATCTACCAAGGCCAGCATAATAATGCCAAAAGTTGTCTCTAACTGGGTATGTTTAAAAAGCTGGTTTAAAATAATCTGCGGTTCGGTATCGCGCTTTAACTCAACTACTATACGCATCCCGTCTTTATCCGACTCATCACGGATATCTGAAATGCCCTCTATTTTTTTCTCATCCACTAAGCCCGCGATAGCTTCGATTACAGAAGATTTCTGCACCTGATAGGGGATTTCAGTAACAATAATCAGGTCTTTACCGTTCTTTTGGTGCTCTATAGTTGCCCGGGCGCGCACTGTAAGCTTGCCGCGCCCGGTCGTATAAGCTTCTTTAACGCCTCCCTTGCCGCAGATTGTTCCTCCGGTCGGAAAATCAGGGCCTTTAATATAACGCATTAAATCTTTAATCTCTGCCGACGGATTATCCAGAAGATAAATAATCGCGTCTGCTACTTCATTTAAATTATGCGGCGGTATATTCGTAGCCATCCCTACCGCAATGCCGCTTGAACCGTTTACTAATAAATTAGGCAAAGCCGCGGGCAGCAATAAAGGCTCTTTTAGGGAGGAGTCGAAATTGGGCCCGAAGTTTACGGTCTCTTTATCAATATCCCCGAGCATAACCTCGGCGATGGCAGCAAGGCGCGCCTCCGTATACCGCATGGCCGCAGCCGCATCCCCGTCGACTGACCCGAAATTACCCTGGCCATCGACCAATGGATAGCGCAGAGAAAAATCCTGCGCCATTCTTACCAGGGTATCATAAATCGCCACATCCCCATGCGGATGATACTTACCCATAGTTTCACCGACGATACGCGCGCACTTCTTATAAGGTTTGGAGTGTTCAAGGTTTAACTCCTGCATAGCGTAAAGTATTCTTCTGTGCACCGGCTTTAAGCCGTCGCGCACATCAGGAAGAGCGCGGCCCACAATAACACTCATCGCGTAATTTAAATACGCATCCTTTACTTCTTCCTCAATATAAATAGGAACTATCTTTTCGTTACGCGTATACATATTGTTATCCTACCGCCTCTTTTAATTTCTTAAACATTACCACCAGAATAACGGACATAAACGGAACTAGTTCACTGTGACATTAGTTATTGACATATAGGACGTTTGTGAGATACTGCCTCCAAGGAGGTGGTATCGTGCGTAAACAAAA
>JAFGUY010000043.1 GCA_016938245.1 Candidatus Omnitrophota bacterium
ACGGCAGGGTAACTACCTTGGCCCCTGAAGGAGCGTATCTTACTGCTCATATTATATTAAAATTATGCGAAGGTAAGGATATAAGCGCAATCGGCGGCCCGACATTAGGAGCGGATCCTATGGTTGGCGCTATTGCGGCAATAAGCCATATCAAGAAGATACCGCTTAAAACATTTATCGTAAGAAAAGCCGTAAAAGAGCATGGTGTCCGGCGCCAGATCGAAGGCCCTAAATTACAAAAGGGCGATAAAATCCTTCTGGTAGATGACGTAGCAACTACAGGCAAGGCTTTAATCGAGGCAAAAGAAATTTTAGCAAAAGACGGTTTCCTTTGTGATTGTGCCTTAGTAATCGTAGATAGAGGCGAAGGCGCCAAAGAAAATTTAGCCCAAGCCGGGTTAAAGCTTGAGTCGATATTTACGGTCAAAGATTTCGGCCTTTAGGTGTTCTTGTGCAGAATAAAAAAATAGCTATTGTCGGCGCAGGCCCTTCGGGAATGATGGCGGCAATAAGAGCTGCCCAGCTTAACCAGCAGGTTACTCTCTTCGAAAAAAATCCTCTCCCCGGTAAAAAACTCCTCTTAAGCGGCAAAGGCCGCTGTAATATTACTAATGCCTTAAGCCTCGATTTATTCCTTAAGCGTTTCTCTAAGAACGGAGAGTTCTTGAGGGATGCCTTTAAAAAATTCTTTAATCAGGACCTGATTGATTTCTTTAAAGAGAGAGGCTTGGAGTTAAAAACAGAGAGGCAGCTTCGCGTATTTCCGGTTACGGATAGTTCAGAGAGTATCTTAGAGGTGCTAAAGAAGGAATTATTAAGGAATAAAGTGCAGGTTATTTATGGAACCAGGATTCAGGATATAATTGTTGAAGGCGGGAAAGTCAAAGGGGTATTAATCTACGGAGGAAGCCCGATTGTTTTTGACGCTGTTATTATGGCTACCGGAGGGGTATCCTATGCCTTTACCGGATCCGACGGGGAAGGTTTAAGGATTATAAAAGATAAAGGGCATAAGATAATAGTTTTAAGGCCGGGGCTGGTAGCGCTTAAAATTAAAGCAAATTTCTCTAAATTTTTAGAAGGCCTGACCCTTAAAAATATAAGCCTTAAATTCAATAGCGGGAAAAAAGAGATTACGACCGAAGTAGGCGAGATGGTTTTTACGGCAGAGGGGATATCCGGGCCGCTGGTATTAAGTTTAAGCGGTAAGGTAATAGATTGGCTTTTGGAAAAAAAAGAAGTTTATGTTACAATTAACCTTAAGCCCGGCCTGACTTTGGAGCAATTGGATAACCGTTTTTTAAGAGAGTTTAAAGCATCCCCTAAAAAAGGCATAAGGAATATAATGAAGGGTGTTTTGCCTGTTAAATTAGGAGAGTTGATTATAGGGATTGCCGGGGTTAACCCCGATAAGAAAGCTAACCAGATTACTTTAAAAGAGAGAAGCAGCCTAGCCAATATTCTTAATGGCTGGCGCTTGAATATTACAGGATCAGGCCCTATAAGGGATGGGATGGTAACAAGGGGCGGGGTTTCTTTAAAGGAGATTAATCCGCGCACAATGGAGTCTAAACTTATTAAGGGATTATATTTTTGCGGAGAGATGATTGATGTAGATGCGGATACCGGAGGGTTTAACCTGCAGGCAGCGTTCTCGACGGGGTACCTTGCCGGGGAGTCAGCTGTAGTGAGTTAGTGGGTCCTGCCGAGGACTGTTCCTCACTCGAGCGACCTCGTTCGGAATCAGTCCTCGTCACCCGCTAACCTATATGTAGGGAGCCTGTTGCCATAAATTAACGAGTCTTGTCGTGTCTTGTTTCTCGCTCGAGCGGCCTCGCTCGAAATCAAGCCACGCCACCCGTTAATCCATAGACTATGAGTAAGGGATTTTGAGGACCCGCTAATTAAAATTTAAGCTATGAATATAATATACCTAGCGTCAAAATCTAAAGCAAGAGCTGAGCTTCTTGAGAAGCTTGGGTTTAAATTTAAGGTTATGCCAAGCAAAATTAAGGAGAAGAGGAGCCCGGGTAAATTATCTTACGCCCGTCTGGTTAAGGCGAATGCTTTAAGTAAGGCGATGGATGTCGCCAATAAAATTAATTCCGGAGTGGTTATTGCTGCGGATACTATCTGCGTTCAGGACGGTAAGATATTCGGCAAGCCGAAGGATATAAAAGGCGCTAAGCGTATGTTAAAGAAATTATCGGCAAAACCCCAGTGGCTTTATTCCGGGGTTGCCGTCATAGATAAATGCGCCGGCAGGAAAAAAGTAATGGTTGATTGCGAGAAGACCAAGGTTTATATGGATAAGCTCGGCGATAAAGAGATAGACGCATATTTTAAGAGGGTCTCTCCTCTGGGCAAAGCAGGGAGTTTTGATATTCAGGGCCGGGGTGCTTTGTTTATCCGCCGGATAGAGGGTTGTTTTTATAATGTCGTAGGTTTACCGTTAAGAAAACTTTTTCTGATGCTAAAGAAAACAGGTATTAATAAATTCTTAGTTTTTCTGGCGGTTATTTTTCTGACAGGTTGTTCCCATGAGTACAATATCGTAACCGGTAAGCAGGAGGCTTTTTATTACAGCACGGATAAAGAGGTGCAGATGGGCCAGTCAATAGCAAAGCAGGTAGAAAAGGCCTATAAAGAGAAAGATACTGTTGATCCCTTAATGCAAAAGCGCGTAGAGGATATAGGTAAAAAAATAGCCGCGGTAAGCGACAGGCAGGATATAGATTATTATTTTGCGGTCTTAGATGATGATGAGATCAATGCCTTTGCCCTTCCCGGAGGTTATGTTTATATAAATAAGGGGTTAGTGGAAAAAGTGGATAACGATGACGAATTAGCTTGCGTATTGGCGCATGAGGTAGGCCATATTGTCGCCCGGCATAGTATTAAGAAACTTCAGGCGATGCAGACGTATTCTATATTAAAGATGCTGGTAGCCGCAGCGCCTTCTTCGGGAGAGGTCGGTACTGCGTCGGATGCGGCTTTCACCGAGATATTATTAGGTTATAGCCGCGAGGATGAGCTTTTAGCTGACCAGTTAGGGGCGCGTTATACAAAATTAGCCGGTTATAACCCCAGTGCGATGATAAGTTTTTTAAAGAAATTGCAGGAGGTAAATAAGAGAAGGCCTCTTGCGCCTAAATCTTATTTTAAGACTCACCCCTATGTTCCTGACAGGGTAAGAGTGGTAAAAGAGGAGATGGGAGAAGGGATAAGTTTTAGTGATTACATTAACATCGAACAGCTCCCGCATAAATCATATTAGAAATACCGTAGTTTTCCCGGTTTTATTTATATTTTTATTGCTTCAGCCTGCCGCTGCGCAAAATCATTCGGAGGATAAAAATATGGCTAACCCTTTCGGAGTTTTAGAATTTTTGCATTGGAATCATGCCTGGAATAATTACAAATATTCTTCTGTGAAGGAGTTAGAGAAGGCTGCTAAACTTATGAAAGAGGCGGGAGTAGGCTGGATACGGGTAGATTTTTTATGGCAGGATATCGAGCCCGAAAAAGGTTGTTTTGATTTTGAAAAATACGACCAGATTGTTAAAGTCTTTTCGGAAAACAATATAAATATTTTAGGCTTGTTTAATTACAGCATTGATTGGGCAGCTTTGTGCGGGGGATGGAACTCTCCGCCTAAGGATAACAGATTATTCGTTAACTATGCTTCGCAAGTAATTAAGCGCTATAAGGATAAAGTAAAATACTGGGAGGTTTGGAATGAGCCGGATTCTGCGGTTTACTGGTCAGAGCAGGACGGGTTAAAGAGCTATTGCGCTTTGCTGAAAGATGTCTATATCGCGGCAAAGAAAGTCGACCCGGAATGTAAAATACTTAACGGCGGGCTTGCCCAGGGATTAGCCAGCGTTAACCGCCTGTATGATAACGGCGCTAAAGATTATTTCGATATCCTTAATATCCATTTTTTCGAAAGCCCTCTGCATCAGGGAGGGATAAAGGCGGTAGAGGCGTATCCTAAACTTGTTTATAAGGTAATGTTACGTAACGGCGATACGCATAAGAAAATCTGGATTACCGAAATAGGCTGCCCCGGGGTAAGGAGGGGTTTAAAGGTAGGTAACTGGTGGATTGGGAAGAACCCGACGGAGAAACAGCAGGCAATCTGGGTTAAAAAGGTTTATACTGAATTACTTAAAAATAAGAACGTAGAGAAGGTGTTCTGGGCGTTTTTCCGCGATACTAAAAATCATTGGGATAACGGCGTAGATTATTTCGGCCTGGTGCGCTGGAATTATTCCAAGAAGCCGGCTTTTAAGGCTTATAAAGAGTCTTTCAAAAGCTGGCAAAAGACAAAGTAGGAATTAT
>JAFGUY010000044.1 GCA_016938245.1 Candidatus Omnitrophota bacterium
TACAGGGAATTAGAAAAAACCAAAAAGCTTGATTCTTTAAAAGAGATCCGGCCTCCCAGAGATTTTAAGAAATCCGGCAAGCCGCATAAGTTGATATTTGCGAAATAGGTAAAGGTATAGATGGATAAACAGCTTCCTTATAGCGAAAAAGTAATGGATCATTTTAGCCATCCCAGGAATGTCGGTGAAATTTCCGATGCCAATGGTGTTGGTACCGTCGGCAACGCCATCTGCGGTGACGTGATGAAGATGTATTTAAAGATAGAGAATAATACTATCGTAGATGTAAAGTTTAAGACATTCGGATGCGGCGCAGCTTTAGCCACAAGCTCAATGGTTACTGAAATGGTAAAGGGTAGATCAATCGAGGACGCTTTAAGGGTTACTAATAAAGCAGTTGCCGAGGCATTAGGCGGGCTCCCTCCGGTAAAGCTTCATTGTTCGGTCTTAGCAGAAGAGGCGCTTCGTTCGGCGCTTAAAGATTATTACAAAAGAAAAGGGCTCCCCGTACCTTTTGATGATAAAGAGCATACTCATGAAGGCGAAAAATGCCTGTAAAATAAAGAGCGTGGGGTTGACAAAGCAGCAAATACGTAGTAAAATTCTACTTAAGTTAAAAAAACATAAGGAGGAGGACCGTAACAAAAAAAGCTGTTTAATTAAGGAGAAACTTTTTAAAGACCCGGTTTTTAAAAAAGCAAAGATAGTAATGTTTTATATCGCCTTAAACGGCGAGGTAGAGACAAAAGAGATGATAGAGGAAGCCAAAATTTCAGGTAAGATTATTGCCGTGCCAGTTTGTATGAAAAATAGAGCATCTTTAAGGCCGGCCCTGTTAGATTCCCGTGCGCATCTAAAAAAGGGCCCTTATGGAGTATCCGAGCCGGTTGTAAGCCGTTATATTGCGTTAAAAGACTTGGATTTAGTGATTACCCCGGGAGTAGCGTTTGATAAAAAAGGAAACCGCTTAGGCCGGGGGAAAGGTTATTACGACCGCTTCTTAAAGCAAGTCCCTAAAGATACTCCTTCTATTGGTCTGGCATACCGCCTGCAAATTTTGCCCCGAGTCCCTACCACGCCTTTTGATGTAAGCGTTACCAAAGTCCTCTTTGCTTAAAAAGTATCTCTAAATTTTTCTTCGAAGGAGGATCCCGATGTTCATCACATTAACTATATCTGTAGTCGCAGCAGCCGTAGCCGGCGCATTAGGCTATGTTTTCAGGAAACATATCGCCGAGAAAAAGATTCAGGATGCCGAATCTAAAGCGCAGCATATTCTGGAATCGGCACGAAAAGAAGCGCTGGACAAGCGCAGGGAAGCAGAGTTAGAGGCAAAGGATCTTTTGTACCGCATCCGTCAGGATTTTGAGCGCGAGACTAAAGAGAGGCGGCTTGAGATCTCCAATATGGAAAAGAGGCTCGCCCAAAAGGAAGAGAATATTGACCGCAGGCTTGACCTTTTGGAAAAGAAAGAGAAAGACTTAGATTTAAAACACGAGGGGATTAAAAGACAGGAAGAAGGGCTAAAGCTTAAAGATAATCAACTGCATTTATTAATTGCCGAGGAGAAAGAAAGGCTGCAGAAGATATCTTCGCTTTCTGCTAAAGAGGCAAAGCAGATTCTTTTAAACCGGCTGGATGAAGAGTTAAATAACGAAAAAGCAGCCTTGATTAAAAAACAGGAAGAAGACCTGCGCGCTACATCCGATAAGAAAGCCAGGGAGATACTAAGCCTTGCTATACAAAAATGCGCTGCGGAGCATACGGTTGAATCAACCGTGAGCGTAGTCGCTCTGCCTAATGACGAAATGAAAGGAAGGGTTATCGGCCGCGAAGGAAGGAACATACGCGCATTAGAGATGGCTACAGGCGTAGATATAATTATTGATGATACCCCGGAGGCGGTAACCATTTCTGCTTTTGATACTGTCCGCCGTGAAATTGCCCGGCTAAGCTTAGAAAAGCTTCTTTCCGACGGAAGGATTCATCCGGGCAGGATTGAGGAGATAGTTGAGAAAACCAAGAAAGAGATGGATGAAAAGATCCGCGAAGAAGGCGAGCACGTGGCATTTGAGGCCGGGATAAACGGTTTACATCCTGAAATAATAAAATTACTCGGCAGGCTTAAATTCCGCACCAGTTACGGACAAAATGCCTTGCAGCATTCCAAGGAAGCTTCTTTTCTTTTGGGCGCAATGGCATCGGAATTGGGGCTTGATTTTAAATTAGCCCGCAGGATAGGCCTTTTGCATGATATAGGAAAAGCAGTTGACCATCAGGTTGAAGGAACTCATGCTAAATTGGGCGCGGAATTGGCTAAAAAATACGGAGAATCACCGGAGGTAGTTGCTTCAATTGAGTCGCATCACGAGGAATCCCCCATACGAAGCATTTATGCAGTCTTAGCAATAGCTGCAGATGCGATAAGTGCTTCCCGTCCCGGAGCCCGGCGCGAAACCTTAGAGACTTATATCAAGAGGCTTGAGAAATTAGAGTCTATTGCTAATCTTTTTAAGGGAGTGGATAAATCTTTTGCTATCCAGGCAGGCCGTGAGATACGCGTTATTGTCCAGCCGGAAAAGATAACTGATAGCGAGGCAATAACTATGTCCAGGGATATCCGCAAGAAAATAGAAGAGGGTATGGAATATCCGGGGCAGATTAAGGTTACGGTGATCAGAGAAACCAGAGCCATAGAATACGCTAAATAGTGTGGCCAGTAGGGATTGTCCCCGAAGGGGACTGTCCCACGACAAGATAAGGGTAGATTGGGGAAAAACTATGAAGATTTTATTTATCGGTGACATAGTTGGAAAACCCGGGAGAGAGGCGGTAAGGGTTTTGCTTCCGGTATTAAAAGAAAAGCATTCTCTTAATTTTGTAATTGCCAATGCCGAGAATGCCTCCGGAGGTTCAGGTATTACGCCGAAAGTTTCCGAAGAATTATTCGGTTCCGGAGTTGATGTGTTGACTTCCGGAGACCATATCTGGAAGAAAAAGGAGATTTTTGAATTAATCAATCAGGAAGAACGTATTTTAAGGCCGCTTAACTATCCTGCGGGAGCTCCCGGAAGCGGCAAGCGGGTATTTAAGACTAAATCCGGAGAAAAAATAGGGATAATTAATGTAAACGGCAGGGTTTTTATGGAAGCGCTGGAATGCCCTTTTAAGGCCGCATTAGCTGCTTGCGAGGAATTAGAAAAAGAAACAGAAATTATTATTGTAGATATTCATGCCGAGGCCACTTCAGAGAAGGTAGCTTTAGGCTGGTATCTCGACGGAAAGGCATCCGCTGTTTTAGGGACGCATACGCATATCCAGACTGCTGATGAAAAGATTCTTCCTAAAGGGACAGCGTATATTACCGACGTAGGAATGTGCGGTGCTTATGATTCAGTTATCGGCAGGAAGGTTGATGATGTTTTAACGCGCTTTCTTACTCTTGTGCCGGTAAGATTTGAGGTAGCAGAAGGAAATGTCCAGCTGCATGCGGTAATAATAGATGTAGACGAGAAAATCGGCAAGCCTTCTTCTATAGTAAGGATACAGGAAAAGTTGAATGTTTAATATCCGTAAATTATCAGTACTGATTTTATTGGTACTCATATTTTTTGCGCCAACCTTATTCTCTCAAGAGCCGGCTTTAGAGGTTACATTAGATTTATCCTCTAATACAACTCCTACCCCAAAGATATTTAAGCCTAATATTGATTTAAGCGGCAGGGGTTTTCATAAAGATAATACCTGGCCTCAGAATATGGCTTCCAAAGAGGCAGTAGATTTGTGGCGCAAAGACATAGGTTTTGCCGGGCTTTACCGCGTCCAATACAATCTTTGGGAGATTAATCAACTGGCTAAAGATAAAGAATCCCAGGATAAGTTACTCGCTAATTACGAAGAGGTTATTAAGAGTATCTCAAACTCCGGCGGAACGGTTATATTGAACATATTCGGCACTCCCCCAGGCTTAGGCAAGGCGTTAGATAAGAAAGCAGCGCCGCTTAACCTCGAGGCGTTTAAGGCTTTGGTCAAAGATACGATGAGATATCTAAGTTGTGAGAAAAAATATAATATCTGGTATGAGGCCTGGTCCGGGCCTGATTCGGACGATTTTTTTATCGGCCGGAAGCAGGATTATCTTAATATGTACCGGACAGTTGCCGAGAGCGCAAAAGAGCTTAGCGCGCAATTTAAAATTAAAATACCGGTAGGGGCTCCCAGCGTAAGTAACTGGTTTCATAATTTTGATGCCAATAATACTTTGACTCCCGAGAGAAGCTTAATTTATGACCTGATAAAACTCTCTTTTTCTTACAGCTTGCCGGTTGATTTTATAAGCTGGCATGCATTTTCATCCGATCCCAAAACGGAGAAGGAAGCAACTATTTATAATAAAAACGCGATAGAGCTTATCCGGGACTGGCTCTCTTATTTTGATTTTAAACGCGATACGCCATTAATCGTAGATGAATGGAATTTTGATCGTGATGTTAACCTCCTGCCGGCAAGGAGAAGGAGGTCATATGTTGCAGCAAGCTATATCCCTGCGCGTATTAAACATATGCACGAGGCAGGGCTGGATAACCAGGTTTATTTCGCGCTGGAAGATTTTCAGAATAACCCCGAAAATATTACCCGTAATGTCGGCGCATTTTATTTTGACTCCGGCGCAAGCCAGTATAAAGGAGGGGCCAAGGCAATATACAACGTATTTAGGATGTTAAGCAAGCTTGGGTTGGATATGTTCTTAGTTAAGCTTAATGATGAATTTTCCGGGATTATCGCTACCAGGTCGTCCGAAGAAGCTGCTATCCTTGTATATAATTATATCGACCCGGATATCGTCAAAAGTTATCTCTCGCATAATATTTCAAGCCTTAATAATTCCGAGCGGCAGTATTTAATACAGATTATAAGAACCGGCCAGCTGGAGAAATTTATTGCTCATGAAATGGAGCCGCAATCATTACGGGCAAATGCAAAAGTTAAATCCGTATTGAATAAGGCCCGGGATTTGGCAGACAAGGCTTACGAGTTTGAAAATAAGCCGCGCAGCCTTAAAATAAATATTAAAGGCCTTAAAGAAAATTATTCCTATACCCGTTTTGCGGTAGACTCATCCTGCGGCCTGGATTGCGAGTTTAAGCCGGTTGAGGAGAAGGATATATTCGGACAGAATGTATATCAGGAAGAGCTAAAACTTTCCCCCTATTCAGTAAACCTTATTATATTGAAAAAGAAACCGGATGCCCCTAGAGAATAAGCATATATATACTGTTTCCCAGATTACCCAAGAGATTAAGGTAATCTTTGAGAATACCTTTGGCCTGGGAGTTTGGGTAGAAGGCGAGGTATCCGATTTTAAAACTTATCCTTCCGGCCATGCCTACTTTTCTTTAAAAGATAGCGAGTCGTTATTAATGGCGGTTATGTTTGCCCGCGCGAATTCCCAAGTTAAGTTTAAAATCGAAAACGGGCTGAAAGTGGTTTGTTTCGGCAAAATCAATTTTTATGGCCCGCAGGGGAAGGCCCAACTCGTTGTTGAGAAAATAGAGCCTAAAGGCATAGGCGCAAGGCAGCTGGCATTTGAGCAGTTAAAAGATAGGCTTTCTAAAGAAGGATTTTTTGATCCTAAGCATAAAAAAGAGCTTCCGTTGATGCCTTTTAGTGTAGGTATCGTTACTTCAGAGGCAGGTGCTGCTATACGCGATATATTAGGCATACTTAAAAAGGGCGCATCCTGCGTAGATGTCCTGATACGGCCTGTGCGCGTTCAGGGAGAAAGGGCTTCTCTTGAAATAGCCCAAGGCATAGAAGAGCTTAATGCTTTCGGAAGGGTTGATCTGATTATTGTAAGCCGGGGGGGAGGAAGCACTGAAGACCTCTGGGCGTTTAATGAGGAGGCCTGCGCGCGCGCAGTATATAATTCTAAAATACCGGTTATCTCTGCTGTCGGCCACCAGATAAATATAAGCTTCTGCGATTTGGTGGCGGATTTGTTTGTGGAGACCCCTACTGCTGCTGCCAAGATTGTCGTGGATAAAAAGAACTCGCTTTTAACCGAAATAAGCGAATTAAAGCATGAAATGGGATTTTCTATTCTGGATAAAATTAATTCTTTTGAGAATAAAGTAACCGGGCTTAAGGCGAGCCTTAAAAGTCCTCTGGACAGGCTTCAGGAAAAAACGCAGTTTTTGGATGAATTGTGCGTTTCTTTAAATAACAATGCCCGGCAGATTATCAATATAACTAAAGAAAAGCTGAAGTCATTCGTAGAAAGGCTGGATGCTTTAAGCCCGTTAAAGGTTTTATCGCGCGGATATAGCCTAAGCATTAACGAAGCTGACGGCGCTATCATAAAAGATGCCTTTAGTATTGAATCCGGAGACAGGATTAAGACTATTTTATCAAAGGGTGCCCTGATAAGCAGGGTTGAAGAGATAATCAAGGAGGAATCGAAGCATGAAAGAAAAACAGTCCTTTGAAGATGACTTAAAAAAACTGCAGAAAACAGTAGAAGAGCTTTCTTCGGGAAAGCTTACCTTGGGAGAGTCGATTAAAAAATACGAAGAAGGAATTAAGCTTGTCCAAGGGTGTTCTTCGCTTTTAGAAGAGGCGCAGCGCAAAGTGGAAACCCTAATGAAAAAAGAAGGCAAATATACGCTTGAGAAATTTAAAGGAGAGGGAGAGAAGTAATGTTTTTGGAAGAGATAAATTCTCCCGCTGACTTAAGGAAGCTTAAAGAAGAAAACCTTATAGCTTTGGCTTCGGAAATACGCCAGAGGATAGTCGAGGTTGTCTCTTTAAACGGGGGGCATCTTGCCTCGAGTTTAGGTGCGGTAGAGCTGATCATTGCTTTGCACTATTGCCTTAATACTCCTTCTGATAAAATAATTTTTGACGTAGGGCACCAGGCTTACGCGCATAAGATAATTACCGGAAGAAAAAAAGAATTTTCTACGCTTAGGCAATTTGGAGGCTTAAGCGGGTTTCCTTCTAAGGATGAATCAACAGAATACGATATTTTTACCGTCGGCCATTCTTCGAGCGCCGTATCTTTAGCGCTTGGGCTTGCCTGTGCAAGGGATAATCTCCCTTCTAAAGAGCGGTTTAAGATTGTTGCCGTTATCGGAGACGGCTCATTAAGCGGAGGTTTATGTTTTGAAGGCCTGAATAATGCCGGACACTTAAAAAAAGATATCCTGGTAATTCTAAATACTAATGAATTAAGTATTGCCCCTAATGTCGGAGCGATAAGCAATTATCTTAATAAAATAATTTCTCTGCCGGTATACAACCATTTCCGTGATTCTCTGGTAAATTTTCTTTCTTCCCGCGGCCCGCGCGCAGAAAGGGTCTTAAAGCTGGCAAATAAATTTGAAGAAGGGCTGAAAGGATTATTCGTCCCGGGGGTCTTATTTGAAGAACTGGGTTTCCGTTATTTCGGCCCCTTAAACGGGCACAATAGCGGACTTTTAATACATTCGTTAAAAAATATATTAAGCATCAAGGGCCCGCGAATTTTGCATATAGTTACTAAAAAAGGAAAGGGCTATTTTGCCGCAGAGGCTGAACCGGTAAGGTTCCACGGGACAGGCCCTTTTGATATCCAGACCGGAGCTCCTTTAACCAAGCCGGGTTTAACAAAAACTTATACTGATATATTCGGGGAAAAATTAATTGAGCTGGCAAAGTCCGACAATAAAATCGTAGCAGTTACCGCGGCCATGCCTGAAGGTACGAGCTTAGATAAATTCCGCGACGCCTTTCCCGAGAGGTTTTTTGATGTGGGGATTGCCGAGGCGCACGCAGTAAGTTTTTGCGCAGGCTTAGCAAGAGGAGGTCTTAAACCGGTATTAGCGCTATATTCTACGTTTATGCAAAGGGCATATGACCAGATTATTGAGGATGTAGCCTTGCAAAAGCTTCCGGTTATTTTTTGTATTGACCGGGCAGGTATAGTCGGAGAAGACGGCGTTACCCATCAGGGGATATTCGATATAAGTTTCTTAAATGCTGTTCCGGGCTTAATAAATATGTCTCCTGCTGATGCCGAAGAGTTTAAGGAGATGCTGGAGTTTGCCTTTGAAGCGAATAAAGCAGTAACTATAAGATACCCAAGGTCAAATGTTTTTTATTTTACTAATAGAAAAGATAGCCTTAAAATTGAGCTGGGTAAGTCAGAGATTTTAAGGCAGGGGAAAGATTTTGCGATGGTTGCTTTGGGGAGTATGGTTTCTGCGGCTTTAAGTGCGGCGGAGATTCTTTTAAAACAGGGCCTATCCGGAGAAGTTATCAATGCCCGTTTTATTAATCCTTTGGATACCTCAATGTTGCAGTCATTGGAAAAAAGATTTAAGTTTATTTTTACCCTTGAAGAGGGGATAATAGATTCAGGGTTTGGTTCCTTAGTAGAGAGTGTTATTGGAAGGCCGGTAGTAAAAATAGGATTGCCGCGTCAATTTATCCCTCACGGGAAGAGAGAGGAATTATTAGGGAAGTTCGGATTGTCTAAAGAGGCGATTGCGGATAAAGTAACTAAGGTGATATGCCAAAAGTAACTATAGACAGGGAAAAATGCAAGGGTTGCCTTTTATGCGTAGGTGTCTGCCCTAAGAAATTAATCAGCCGGGATAAGTCTTTGAATTCAAAAGGGCATAATCCGGTTAAGTTTCAGGATAAGGGAGAATGCATCGGCTGCGCTCTATGCGCGATTATCTGTCCGGATTGTTGCATCGAAGTATATAAATAAAAATGAAGATGAAAAGAGTCTTGATGAGCGGAAACGAAGCCATTGCTGAAGGAGCAATCAGGGCAGGATGCTGCTTTTACGCCGGATACCCCATCACTCCCCAGAATGAACTAATCGGCTATATGTCTGTTCATATGCCTGAAAATAAGAGAATATTTATTCAGGCAGAATCTGAGATAGCTGCGATAAATATGGTTTTTGGTGCATCAGCCGCAGGCAGCCGCGCAATGACTTCTTCCTCCAGCCCGGGGATAAGCTTAAAACAGGAAGGGATATCTTATATTGCCGGAGCCCAACTTCCGGCGGTAATTGTAAATATTATGCGTGCAGGACCGGGATTAGGGAATATCTGGCCGGCACAGTCAGATTATTTTCAGGCAACCCGCGGCGGAGGAAACGGCGAATACCGTTGTATAGTATTAGCCCCTTCTTCTGTGCAGGAGAGTTTTGATATGATGTTTTCCGCTTTTAACCTTGCCGATAAATACCGTAATCCGGTAATTGTTTTAGGTGATGGGATGTTGGGCCAGATGATGGAGCCTGTTTGGTTGCCGGTTGCCGGTTGCCGGTTGCCGGTTGCGGTAAAAAAACCATGGGCGCTTACAGGGTGCAAAGAAAGAGAGCAGAATATTGTAAAATCATTTTATATGCACGAAGGAGATTTGGAGAAATTTAACCTGCTCTTACAGAAAAAATACGCGCAAATTATGGATAGTGAACAACGCTATGAAGAAATAGATACAAAAGATGCCAAGATTATTCTGGTGGCTTACGGCTCAATGGCAAGGATTGCTAAATCAGCAGTTAAGTCCTTAAGGGCAAAGGGGATCAAGACTGGGTTAATCCGGCCCATAACGCTGTGGCCCTTTCCGGTAAAAGCTTTTCAACAGGCAAACAGGCAAACAGGCGAACAGGCGAACTATTTATCAATAGAGATGTCCTATGGCCAGATGGTTGAAGATGTAAGGCTTGCAGTTTGCGGGAAAGCCCGGGTTGAATTCTTAGGCAGGTCAGGCGGAGGAGTACCGACGGAAGAAGAGATTATCAAAAAAGTTAATTCTATAAAGTAATGGATAAAATATACGCTCACCCAAAATCTTTGCGCAATATTCAAACGCATTATTGCCCGGGCTGCGGGCATGGCATAGCGCACAGGATTATTGCGGAAATTGTAGATGAGCTGGGGATTAGGGAGAGAGTAATCGCCGTTGCCCCTGTTGGATGCGCGGTAATTGCTTATGATTATTGGGATTTTGATTGTTCAGAAGCAGCCCATGGCAGGGCCTTAGCTGTTGCTACCGCTATAAAAAGGGTAAGGCCGGAGAATATAGTTTTTACCTATCAGGGAGACGGAGACCTTGCTGCTATAGGGACAAATGAGACAATACATGCGGCTAACCGCGGGGAGAATCTAACGGTAGTTTTTATTAATAATGCAGTTTACGGCATGACCGGCGGCCAGATGGCCCCGACTACTTTGCTCAATCAGAAGACCGCCACTACGGTTAAAGGAAGAGAAGCAGGCATTCACGGCTATCCTTTAAAAATATCCGAGATGCTTGCGCTCCTGCCGGGAGTAAAATATATTGAGCGCGTATCTTTGCATTCGCCGCAGGAGATTATAAAAACTAAAAAAGCAATAAAGCAGGCTTTTTCTAACCAGATAGAAGGTATCGGTTTTTCTTTAGTAGAGGTACTCTCTCCGTGCCCTACTTATTGGGGGATGCAGCCGAAAGAGGCATTAGACTGGATTAAAGAGGTAATGGTAAAAAAGTTTCCCTTAGGAAGGATTAAATGACCGAGAAGATAATTATCGCCGGAAGCGGCGGGCAGGGGATAATGCTTTTAGGGAAAGTTTTAGCAGAGTCTGCGATGGAAGAAGGAAAATTTGTAACCTGGCTTCCTGCGTATGGGGCGGAAGTGCGCGGAGGGACTGCCCATTGCATGGTGGTTATATCCGATGATGAGATCGGCTCTCCTTATATTGACAGAGCAGATACGCTGATTATTATGAATAAGCCTTCGTTAAACAGGTTTAGCCCGCGATTGAACAAAGGCGGGATAATGATTGTTAATAGTTCTTTGGCTGACCCGAAAGAGAGCAGCTTGAACATAAAAAAATACCCCTTTACCGATATGGCGATAAAATTAGGGAATATTAAGGTAGCGAATATGATTGCTTTAGGGTTTTATTTAAATAATAGAAAAACCGTAAAAGTAAAAAGCGTTTTAAAAGTGATGGAAAAAATGGCGACTGAAGGCAGAGAAGACCTTATTAAGATTAACCAAGAGGCTTTAGATGCGGGGGTTAAGTTAAAAGATGGTTAGAGTACGTTTCGCTCCCAGCCCGACGGGAAATTTACATATAGGCGGCGGCCGCACCGCGCTTTTTAACTGGCTTTATGCTAGGACAAAGCAGGGTAAATTTATCTTAAGGATAGAAGATACGGATAAATTACGTTCTAAACAGGAGTTTGTCGATGAAATATTAAACAGCTTAAAGTGGCTGGGTTTTGACTGGGATGAGATTTATTACCAGAGCCAGCATTTTGAAACTTATCATGAGTTTGCCCGGAAATTACTTAAAAAAGGCAAGGCTTATACGGAAAGGTCTCTTGAGAGGGATGGGGAGGCAATAATATTTAAGGTAATCCCGCAGAAGATTAAGACCAATGATTTAATCCGCGGAGAGATTGAATTTGATTCGCAGGTGATCAAGGATCAGGTTTTGATTAAGTCAGACGGGACCCCTACTTATAACTTTGCCTGCGTTATAGATGACGTTGCTTCTGATATTACCCATGTAATCCGCGGGGATGACCATATCTCTAATACCCCGAAACAAGTTCTTTTATATGAGGCTTTGGGCTTTAAGCTCCCTCAATTCGCGCACCTTCCTTTAATTATGGGGATGGAGGGAGGAAGGTTATCTAAAAGGACAGGGGCTACAGCAATCAGCGATTACCGCGCAATGGGGTATCTGCCGCAGGCATTAGTTAATTATCTTTTGCTCTTAAGCTGGGCTCCCGGAGAAAACCGCGAGCGCATTGATATCAACGAGGCAATAAAATTATTCGACCTTTCCAATATAAACAAAACTTCCGCCACCTTTGATTTAAAGAAATTAGGCTGGATGAATAACCAGTACCTTAAAGACGAAGATAGCGAGAAACTTACGGACCAGATTATTCCGCTGTTAGTTGAAAAAAAGTATATCGGAGAAGAGAATTTTGATAAAAAATACATAACCTCTCTGGTAAAATTATTTCAGCCGCGTTTAAGTTTAGTGAATGATTTTCCTGATTGGGCAGATTTTTTCTTTGTGGATGAGGTTACTATTGCCCCCAAGGCAAAAGAGAAGTATTTGAATAAGGATTTTTCGAGGGAGTTTGCCCTTTTTATAGAGAGGTTAGACGGGCTAAAGAGCTTTGATGTTGTAAGTATTGAAGAGGAATTCAGGAGTTTAGTAAGCGGGCTGGGGATAGAAGCTAAAGACTTAATACATCCTATAAGAGTTGCCCTTACCGGTAAAACAGTTGGTCCCGGATTATTTGAAGTAGTATATTATTTAGGCAGGGAGCGCGCTAAAAAAAGGCTGAGGAGGTTTATTAAATGAAGATAAAGATAATGCCTGCAATATTTTTAATAAGCCTGTTATTTACAACTTGCGTTTTTGCGGATACAGTTACCCTTAAATCCGGACAGAAGGTAGAAGGAAAAATTATAGAAAGGGCTGATAAATATGTAAAGGTGGATTTTCAGGGCGTTATTCTGACATATTATCAAGATGAAATTGCCAATATTCAAGCGGATGGCAGGGAACCGGTTAGTTTAACAGGCGGGAAAAGTTTAGGTTTTAATCCTTCTTATGTGCCTATTGATTTTTCCGGGCTTGCAGAGCATTATCCTGTTGCCTCCAAGAAGCAAGAAGAAACTTATACGCTTGAGAATTCTGCTAATGTGGAAACATTAAATAAACCGGCAGTGAAAGATCGATTCTCTTCGGAAGCCATTAGTTTACCTGCTTAATATCAAGAGATGATTAAGGCTGTTCAGTCCAACCCTACAGATATATCCGCAGCGCTCGCTAATATGCCTCCGGAATACCGGGGGATAGTTGAAGATATTATGAAAAATATGCCTCAGCAAGGTGCGGTAAATAGCGGGGAAAAGAAGCAATAGGTCTTTATTATAATTTTGCCCTGTCGTCTAATGGTAGGACACAAGATTCTGGATCTTGTTATCATGGTTCGAGTCCATGCGGGGCAGCCAA
>JAFGUY010000045.1 GCA_016938245.1 Candidatus Omnitrophota bacterium
CTGTTTTTTCTGCTGTAGACTTTTTATGCCCTGGTACAAAGATAAATGTTGTCATTTTTTATCTTGACATATTACCGCACGACTTTTCTTTAGATTTTAATTATAACACAAGCGGAATTAACAGTCAAGAAAAATAGTGTCATCCCTGGCCGACCCAACCGAGATCATGCTGATTTTAGCCTTAAGTAAATCGGAAAGCATCTTAAGATACGCCTTGGCATTAGGATGAAAATCCTTATAACACTTTGGCTTATTTAAAGTTTCAGGCCAACCTTGCACTTCTTTATATACCGGTTTAATACTGCTTAAGACCTTAAGGTCATGAGGAAATTCCTTAAACAGGCTACTTTTATATCTATAGGCAGTACATACTTTAATTTTTTTAAAACCGCCCAGTATATCAATCTTCATTATCGCAATCTCAGATATTCCGTTAAGCATAACCGCTTCCCTTGTCATCAAAGCGTCAAACCATCCGCACCTTCTGGGCCTTCCTGTAGTTGCCCCGAACTCATTACCCTTCTTACGCATAAAATCAGCAAAGCCTAAACTAAACTCCGTAGGAAAAGGCCCTTCTCCTACTCTGGTAGTATACGCCTTAGCTACACCGATAACTTTATCTATCTTAACCGGGGAAACACCTGTACCGATACAGGCACCTCCGCTAGTAGTAGAAGAAGAGGTAACAAAAGGATAGGTGCCAAAATCAATATCCAGGAATATACCTTGGGCCCCTTCAAAAAGAATATCTTTTTTAGCGTCAATAGCACGATTTAAAATAAATGCGGTATTAGATACAAAAGAAGCAAACGTCTTGCCGTAATCAAGATATTCCCGGTAAATGGGCTTAAAATCAAACCCTTTATGTTTATAAACTTTCCGGAGGATTTCGTTTTTCTCTTTCAAATTATCTTTTAACTTATCGGCAAGTACCTCGGGGCTTAATATATCGGCCATACGTATCCCGCAACGGCTGATCTTATCCGCATAGCACGGCCCGATACCGCTGCCGGTAGTGCCTATCTTATGCTTTCTCTTTGTTTCTCTTAACTGATCCAGTATCCTATGATAAGGCATGATTACGTGTGCAAGAGAAGAGATCTTAAGCCTGTTATCTATACTTATCCCCGAATTAATTAATCCTTCCATCTCCTTAAGAAGTACCGCAGGATCAATAACTACGCCATTACCTATACAACAAATCTTATCTTTATGCAGGATACCGGAAGGCATAAGATGAAAAATATATTCTTTATTCCCTACTACTACAGTATGCCCCGCGTTATTCCCGCCCTGATAACGGACAATATAATCCACTTTACGGGATAAAATATCAATTATCTTACCCTTACCCTCATCTCCCCATTGTATCCCTACTAAAACTATATTCATATTTTAAGGCGCCATAGTAAATATCTTACGCGCAATATCCGGATATTTAGCGATAAATTTAAGCTCATCATCAACCAGGGGTTTCTGGTTATGTACATTGGCATATCTGACTAGCTCTAAAACCTCGGTCGCCTGGGCATCACTGGAAAAAGCAACCTCTATCTTGTCATAAACATTCCTGAAGCCTTTTATGCCCGAATATTCTCCGGCGGTAATCTTGCGCCCGGTTTCGATAATTTCAGGCTCACCTCTTCCTAACTCCTCAAAATCATAAAGTTCATAGTTGCGCCTGTCTTTCAATGCTCCGTCGGCATGGATCCCGGACTCATGCGCAAAGGCATTTGCGCCTATGCCCGGCTGGTTTATCGGTATAGGGACACCGAATGCATAAGAAGCATACTTGCATATCTTCCAAGCCTTCTTTAGATCGACTTTTGCATCCAGTAAGTAATCCTGCATGCCGCTTCCGTATTTAATTGCCAGGATTACTGATACTAAATCCGCATTACCGGCGCGCTCCCCCATTCCGTTAACGCAAGTATTTATATACGCGTCGACCCCTGCATCTAAAGCCGCACAAGCGCCGGCAATAGAATTAGCTACAACCAGGCCTAAATCATTATGGCAGTGGACCTCTATCGGGATATTCACTGAATCTGCCAGAAGTTTTATCCTCTTGTATATACTAAAAGGCGTATCAAAACCCAATGTATCGCAATAGCGGATCCTCTGCGCCCCTGCATTTTTCGCGTTTTGAGCAAATTCAATCAGGTAATCCATTTTTGTGCGCGAGGCATCTTCCGCATTAACCCCTATTGAGTCAGCACCTAAATTTTGTGCCTCCTTAACCGCTTCAGTCATCTCTTTTATTACCGACTTATGGTCAAGCTTGCCCTTAAATTTATTTATAATCATCTGGTCAGAAGTAGATATCGATAAATTAACATGCTTAAGATGCGGGACTAATTTAAAGGCATTCCTCACGTCATCGACAGTAGCCCTTAGCCATCCCCCTAATCTTATAGAAGAAAGCGCTTTGGATTTAACCAGCTCTAAATTTGCATTAAGATAGTTGGTTTCGTGGTGGGTAAGCGGAAAACCGAATTCCGACTGGAATATACCCATTTCATCTAAATATATATTAAGCATTGTCTTCTGCAGCTTAGAAAGGCAGATACGCGAAGTCTGCACGCCGTCCCGGTTAGTTACGTCAATTATAGATATTTTTGGTTTATCTTTCATATATCACCCCTTTATAGCTTTATTCCTTTAGCCGTTAGAATATTCTCGAGCTTCTTTATCTTCTGGATTAATTCGCCTGAAACACGGCTATCCACATTCCACACGCTTATCGCTTTTCCGCCCGGTTTATCGCGGCCGATACTCATAGCCGCAATGTTTATCCCTTCTTCAGCCAAGAATGTACCCAAGTTGCCGATTAATCCTCTTTTATCCCAATTTTCAATGTAAATCATATCTTGTGAAGGAGCAAGCTCAATATAATACTCATCAATCTTGACAATCCTGGGCTGCTTATTGCCGGACAATGTGCCTGATATAATCCTTATTTCTTTATCGGTCTTGATTGCAAGCTGGATAAGGTTTACAAACTCATCTTCTTTGGAGGATTTTGCTTCTTTAATTTTAATCCCCCTGTCCTTTGCCAGAGAAACCGCATTAATAAAATTAACATTTTCTTTTAATATGGGCAGGAGTAAGCCTTTGCATAGCGCCATAGTCAAAGGGCTTAAATCATAAGCAGCTATCCCCCCGCTATAGCTTATATCTAATTCCTGGAACCTTCCCTCAATTAACTGCCCGGAGAAAGACCCCAGTTTCTCTGATAGTGCCATATAAGGATCAAGCATCTTGCATACCTCTGCTTCCAGGCAAGGGTAGTTTGCTGCATTACGTATGCCTTTGCCTAACAGAGCATCGCGTACAATTTCAGCTACTTCAATAGCGACATTTACCTGGGCTTCCTCAGTAGAAGCGCCGAGATGCGGAGTAACTATAATATTATCGAGCTTTAAAAGATCGCTTTCAGGCGGAACCGGTTCTTTTTCAAAGACATCTAATGCTGCCCCGGCAACTTTTCCGTTCTTTACCGCTTTAACTAAAGCTACCTCATCAACAATACCGCCTCTGGCACAATTAATAATACGTACGCCTTCCTTCATTAAAGCAAATTCTTCATCAGAAATTAAATGTTTTGTCTCTTCAGTCATCGGAGTATGAACCGTTATATAATCTGCCTGCCCAAAGAGCTCTTTAAGCTCTACTACCTCTATCCCTTCGGCCTCGGCCACCTCACGCGAAAGAAAAGGGTCATACGCTAAAATACGCATGCCAAAAGATAGGGCGCGCTTAGCTACTTCCTTGCCTATCCTGCCGAAACCTATTATCCCTAAAACTTTAGCATAAAGTTCAACCCCCATAAACTTGGAACGTTTCCATTCCCCTTTTCTAGTAGATGCACTTGCCAAAGGTATGTTACGGGATAAAGAAAGGATCATACTCACGGTATGTTCTGCAGTAGATATTGTATTCCCTCCGGGGGTATTCATAACTATAATACCCTTTTGCGTTGCCGCCTCGAGATCAACATTATCAAGCCCCACCCCTGCGCGGCCAATGACTTTAAGCTTAACGGCGGCATTAATGATCTCCTTATTCGCCTTGGTAGCGCTACGTATTAAAAGCGCATCATAGTCTTTAATTATCCCCTTTAGCTCTTCGGGTTTAAGGTCGGTCTTTACATCTACCTCAAACTCTTTAACCTCTTTTAATATTTTCAGCCCTTCCTCGGAGAGAGGGTCGCTTACAAGAATTTTTATCATCTTAAAATGCCTCCTCTTAACTTTTTAAAAATATCTCCTCCGCTGCTTTAACGCCTGTGCCTAAGGCAAACTTATAGCCCATCTGCGTTAATACTTTCTCCAGGCACGATATCCCGGTAATAATATCGAACTCCTCGATAAAACCCATATGCGCAATCCTGAATACCTTGCCCTTCAGTTCGTCCTGTCCTCCGGCAATAGTAACGCCGTAAGTATCGCGCATAGTCTTAACTAACTTTTCTCCGTCAATTGCCTCAGGCACGCAAACTGCGGTAACAACATCGGAACCGGCCTCCGGGGCAAACAATTTTAACCCCAAGGATTTTACTGCCGCCCGGGTTGCATCCGCCATTGTTTTATGCCTTAAAAAAATTGCCTCAAGGCCGTCCTGCTTCATCATTTTAAGTACTTCATTTAAAGCAATAACTAGAGTAATTGCGGGGGTAAAAGGCGTATCTGTTTTATCTAATGCTTTCTTTGCTTTTCTTAAATCAAAATAGTAGCGCGGGCTTTTGGAGGCTTCGATTAACTTAAATGCCTTCGGGCTTACTGAAATAAAACCTAATCCCGGAGGAAGCATAAGCCCTTTTTGAGATCCCGAGACTACCATATCAGCGCCCCAATCGTCAGTCTTTAAATCAATTGCCCCTAATCCGCTTATGGCGTCAACCACTAAAACTGCATCCGTTCCTTTAACCATCTTTCCGATAGCCTCAATATTACTAGCAACACCCGTAGAAGTTTCGCACAAGGTAGTAAAAACTGCTTTTATTTCAGGGTTTGATTTAAGTTTATTTTCGATATCTAAAGGATTAACTGCCTTGCCCCATTCTACGTTAATAATTTCGGTGTTTATAGCGTAAGCCTTGCAAATTTCAGTCCATCTCTCGCCGAATTTTCCTCCTTGTATAACCAAGGCTGTATCGCCCGGGGAAAGGATATTAACCGCAGAGGCCTCCATTGCCCCGGTACCGGAAGAAGCTAAAATAAAAACATCGTTTCTGGTCTGATAAATATACTTTAAACCCTCGGTTGCTTCCTTTAATACTGCTTGGAATTGAGGCGTCCTGTGATGGATAATCGGCCGGCTCATTGCTTCTAAAACTTGGGGCGGAAGCGGTGTAGGCCCTGGCGTGAGAAGGTAATTTTTCCTCATATAATACTCCTTTCTTTATAGTATCCTTTACAAAATTATTGTTTTTTCTTGCCCGGCATGATTACTTCATCAACCAATCCGTATACCTTAGCCTCTTCGGCAGACATAAAATAATCCCGGTCAGTATCTTTCTGAACCTTATCCAGAGATTGCCCCGTATGCAGCGAGAGTATCTGATTAATTTTGTCGCGCATATTTAAGATCTCTTTGGCATGGCGCGATATATCTTCAGCCTGCCCCTGGACCCCTCCCCAGGGCTGATGAATCATTACCCTTGAATTTGGCAGAGACTGGCGTTTGCCCTTTGTCCCGGCGCATAATAAAAGCGCGCCCATGCTTGAAGCCTGCCCGACGCAATAAGTAGCTATATCGCATTTTACAAATTGCATTGTATCATATATAGCTAACCCTGCGGTAACCGATCCTCCGGGAGAATTAATATAAATATTTATATCTTTGTTAACATCCTCCATTTGTAAAAAAAGTATCTGGGCAATAATTAAATTAGCTACATAATCATCTACGGGGGTGCCGATAAAAATAATCCGGTCTTTCAAAAGCCGTGAATATATATCGTATGCCCTTTCATAGCCTCTTGCGGTCTGCTCTATAACCATAGGAACCAAGGTCTGCGCTTTAATACTCATATCTACCTCCTGGTATAATCTTCACCCGTATATTGGGTAAAGAAGGTTAATGTGATAAAATAAGACAAATTTCTTGCAGGGAGACAGCTTGC
>JAFGUY010000046.1 GCA_016938245.1 Candidatus Omnitrophota bacterium
AAAGATAAAAAAGGCAAGGAGAACAAAAGTTTAGGAATAATTCTATGGCGGATGTTTTTTAAAAACCTAATACTTCAGCAATCTCTCGTAACCAAAAAATAACTGGTTCACAATTAATCTAACCCCGAAATATAGCAAGATAGCTGTGCTCAATACTCTTACCGCCATAAGGATAACGGAAGATTTTTTTATTCTATCAATAATAAATCCGGTAAAAGCTGCCAGGGGAATAAGCGGAGTAATCAGGGTACCCAAGCCAAATACAAAACCTCCCATAAGCCCCCATAAAGGATCCTTTGCTATTGCAGCAATATAAGTTAAAACCGCCAGAAGCGGCGGGCAGGCAGAGAAGCCAACCAAAAGGCCAAAAAGCACCATATTAAATTTAGGTTTTTCTGTCAGCTTGGAACGGAAAAACCTGCATAGAGGATTGGATAAAGCAAATTTTTGATTAATGCTAAAAAGATGTAATAGGGCTATAATTATAATAAGAACTCCCAGTATAAATTGCAAGCACACTCCCTTCATGCCGATCACTCCGAAAACAAACTTGTAAAAAAGAGTAGATAAAAGCCCCAGAAGGGAATAGGCAAAAAGCCTGGATACTGAAAAAACTAAGGCAAGCTTAATGCCCGCCTTCCAAACAGATTTCCCGGAGTCAGTCTGTACAAGGCCTCCGATATAAGGAAGGACTATTGGAACACAGATAAAAAGGCATGGCCCGTTGCCTAATATTATTCCTGCGGTAAATATCTCTATTAACTCAGACATTATCTAATGTTCCGGTTTAAATATCCTTCGGTAAACTTTATTATATTATTCATCATACTTACCGATTCAACGGGATATTTCCCAACGGCTGACTCTGCTGAAAGCATCATAAAGTCAGTCCCGTCAATTATAGCGTTCGCTACGTCGCTTACTTCAGCACGGGTAGGCCTTAAATTCTCAACCATACTCTCCAGCATCTGCGTAGCGGTTATAACAGGCTTACCGGCTTTATTGCATTTTTTTATGATCATCTTCTGAATAATGGGAACCTCGTAGATAGGCAAAGATACGCCCATATCACCCCGCGCAATCATTATGCCGTCAGAGACTTTTATAATCTCATCTATGTTTATTATGCCTTCCCTATTCTCTATTTTTGCGATCACCCGGCAATGATGTCCCTTTCCAAGCACGCCTCTTACATCTAAAATATCCCTTTTGTTACGCACAAATGACTGGGCAATATAATCAACATTGTTCTTTACGCAAAAAAGCGTATCATCCACATCCTTACAGCTAATGCCTCCGAAGTCAAGCTTTGCCTCAGGAATGTTAATCCCCTTATGCGCCTTTAATAAACCGCCAGCTACTACCTTTGCCTTAAGGCTATTCTTACCCATACCCATAACCTCTAAACAGATATTCCCGTCATCTATAAATATATTGTGGCCGATTTTGATTACATTTAGCTGCCCCTGGTAATCAAAAGGTATTTTATCAGCCGAACCTTTTATCTCTTTTTGCACAAGCCAGCCAACTTTATTCCTCTTAAGCTCAACCGGAGCCAAAAGCCCTCCTACCCTTATACGATGCCCTTGGAGATCGCCAAGTATTTTAATACGCCTGCGGTATTTGGAATTTAAAATACGGATAAGCTTAATACTCTCGAGCATCTCTTTAGGCTTGCCGTGCGAGAAATTAAGGCGGACTACATCCATTCCCGAAAGCATCATCTTCCTGATTATTCCCTCATTTGCTGATGCCGGCCCAAGAGTACAAACTATTTTTGTTTTAACCATAAAATCCTCCCAAGATTATATTATACCTCATCATTATTTTTATCAACAGAAAAACCTATCCCAGAAGAGAGCTTTTTAAAAAGACCGGTGATGCCTTTGGCTTTGGTAACGCCCGGAGGGGTTTCTGCGGATAATTTCGTGCCCTAATTCAGAAAATACTTCGGGGGTAATTTCAGGGTGTTTTGATAGAGGCAATGTAGATTTAATAATTTTTTCAATATCCCTGACGTCGCTACGCTGGTCAGGGGTTGCAAACGAAATCGCATGCCCGCGGGAACCTGCCCGGGCAGTGCGACCGATGCGGTGTACGTAGTTTTCTGCGTCTTCCGGAAGATCATAATTAATAACCAACTCAATGCCGGTCACATCAATGCCTCTTGCGGCAATGTCAGTTGCAACCAAAACCTTATAACGCCCTGATTTAAAACCATCAAGTGCCTCTCGGCGCTGGGATAAACTACGGCTAGAATGCATCTCTGCAGCGCTATGCCCCATATTCCGGATTGATGTCATGATTTTTCGCGCATTATGCTTGGTACGGGAAAACAACAATACCGAACCGTGATATTGCGCTAATAATTTGCTTAAAAGCTTAAGCTTAGCCTCTTTCTTGACGATGAATAATTCCTGCGTTACATGTTCTGCCGTAGTCCCTGAAGGCGCTATTTCAACAGAAACCGGCAGCTTCATATACCTGGCGGCAATATCCATAATCTCCTTGGGAATAGTGGCAGAAAAAAGCATCGTCTGCCTCTCCTTTGGAAGGAACTTAAGAATTTTATTAATCTGCGGGGCAAATCCCATATCCAGCATGCGATCAGCCTCATCAAGCACAAGCATGCTCACGCTATTCGGCATAAAATTCCACTGGCTCATATGATCAATAAGCCTGCCGGGAGTAGCAATAACAATACGCGGGTCTTTTCGTAATGATTGTGTCTGGCCAAATATGGGAGCTCCGCCGATAAGGCAGGCGGTCTTCATCCCGAAAGCGCCGGATAATCCCTTAACAGCTTCATCAATCTGAATGGCTAATTCACGCGTAGGAGCAAGGACTAATCCCACTCCGCTTTTCTGCGCAAGCCGCTGCACCATAGGAATTGCAAAAGCATGGGTCTTACCGGTCCCGGTCTGCGCAATCCCAATAACATCCTTGCCTTCGATTGCAAGCGGGATAGCTTTAAGCTGAATCGGAGTAGGCTCTTTAAACTTTATGCGCTCTAAAATAGCCAAAAGTTTAGGGGCAATACCTAAACCATAAAAATCAGGCAAGATTGTATTTTTTTTCATCTTAACTCGCTCCGCAACAGATTACTTTCAATGGCAACAAGATTTAAACGCTTTTTTATTTCTTACGAACAATAAAGGAAATACGATATCGCTGAAACAACAAGGTATCCATACCGCGATAAATAAAAATACAAATATTCCAAAATACGGGACAGCCTGCGAAGAATCAGCTGCCATGAGCATATGAAAAAGCGATGCCCATGTACTTATAAGAACGTGGGCGGCATGGGGAAATTTGGTAAAAGGCTTTTTATAGGCAATAAGGATTGCAATGATAGCTACCGAATTTATAAAATACCATTTCTCAATAAACCCCAGGTGGAGATGGGCATGAGGCATATTTAACAGCCTCTCACCCCAAAAAGGGATCAAGGAATCGCTTAATGTGCCTATAGCTACCGAGCCAAAGTAACCGACTGCTAAAACCTTCAAAAACATCTTAATTCCCGGCTTTTCATTCCCAAAATACATCTTGTAAAGCGAAGTTGTGACAATAGCGCTTAAGGCAATATGCAAGGGGTGAAACACGTAAAAAAGTTATGCGCGATTTCATGAGGGATATTGCGCAACGCAAACATTAAAATTATACCTGTTAAAGCGCCAAAAAGCGTAAAAGGCGCATGCTCTTTTAATTCATGCATTATTCTCGAAAACATTCCTATCCCCTCCTGATGGCGGTATGCTAAACTTAGTTGAGAATTAAGTTGAAGAATGATTAAAAAGGCTTGAAATGCAGGCAAAGTTCCTCGAAAATATGGT
>JAFGUY010000047.1 GCA_016938245.1 Candidatus Omnitrophota bacterium
AAAGATAAAAAAGGCAAGGAGAACAAAAGTTTAGGAATAATTCTATGGCGGATGTTTTTTAAAAACCTAATACTTCAGCAATCTCATGGAACGTCTGGCTATGCTCGACCAGTATAATATAGTAGTAGCAAATAGGGGACGCTTCCATTTTTTCTCCCTCTAAAATTGCGGCAGTTTTTTTAAAAGATAGCACTGGTCGGGAAGCGGTCAATCTTTTCGCCCATTCCATTTTATATCCTATCTGTATGCAGAGAGTCTTTCTGTCGCGCCGTATTTCTGGGCGTCTTTACCGGGCATACCTCTTAGATTTACCAATAGCTATTTATAGAGATGGTTTACTTTTTTCGGTATTGTTTTGATAAGAGAAAATAATTGACAAGCAACGTATATTATGTTTTAATGAAGCAAATTTCGCAGGGAATTCGGTGAGATGCCGAGACTGTACCCGCAACTGTGTGTAGGCACATAACGTGACCTACGAGTCAGAACGCGAAGGCCTCCGGGAATAGAGGTGTCGAAGATAGTCTTAGTTACAAAGATTATTTGACCCAATCTCTATTAAATGAGGTTGGGTTTTTTGTTTCACAATAAATATATACAGGCCCTGCTTAGGTAGGATAAAAGGGAAGCTTGTGAAGGCAAGCGCGGTCCCGCCGCTGTAACCGGGGACGAAAGTCACAATTAGCCACTGTCCTGATATTTTAAGACGGGAAGGCGTGATTAGTAGATTGATCCGGGAGCCAGAAGACCTACCTGTATATTGGAAGTTTAGTTATTAGTAGGTGTTTAATAGCTGGAATTTCCTCGCGGAAGGATTAAGTAAATAGGGTGCAATCCTTAAGCTTTTTTGTAATGAGCTTAAGGATTTTATTTTATGGGTGGCCACTCGCAAGGAGGAGGTATCAAAGTGCAAACATATGCTTACGGATTCCCAAGGCTTGGCAGCAGCAGAGAGTATAAAAAGGCGATAGAAGGTTTTTGGAAAAATGTTCACGACGAAGAGAATGTTAGCAGGTCTTTGTCTAATATACAGAAAGAAAATGTTAAAAGGTATAGCCAGAGCATAGATGTCTTTCCTGATGGAGAGATGTCGTTTTACGATCCTATGCTGGATACTGCTATACTATGCGGCCTATATGATCCTAAGAATTTAAAAGAGTATTATGAATCTTGCCGAGGTTCGAATGCTTTAGAGATGACAAAGTGGTTTAATACGAACTATCATTATTTAGTTACTGATTTTAGTTTGATACGGAAACCTAATTTTAGGAATAACAGTAAGAATGCTACCCTACAGTTCAAACAGAGCCAATTCCCGCAATTTATAGGGCCATTTACTTTCCTAAAGTTATCCAAGGGGATCGATAAAAAAGATTTTAGGAATTTATTTATTGCGTTGGTGAAAATCTACAAAAATATCTTAGTTGATTATAAACAGGCTCAGATTGACGAACCGGCATTTGTTATGGGTTTGGACAGAGATGAAATTGAGCTTATAAAAGAGGGATACCATTTGCTTGGGGATACCGGATGCGAAGTAACGCTTATGACTTATTACGATTCGGTGGATTTTATGAAGGATTTATTAGTCCTACCAGTTTCGGCAATAGGTTTGGATTTTGTGCGTGGCCAAGCGAGCTATGAATATATATTGAAACGTGGGTTTCCTAAGGGCAAAACGCTCATAGCGGGGTTAGTAGATGGGCGTAATATTTGGAGAAATGATTTCAGCATTTCAGTTACTAAATTAAAAAAGCTTTCCGAGAAGGCGCCTAAACTTATGATTTCTAATGCTGCTCCGCTATACCACCTGCCGGTCTCTCTTTGTATTGAGAATAAGCTGGATAAGAATTTGAAGAAGTGCCTGGCGTTTGCAGAAGAGAAGTTGGCCGAAATAAAAATGATTGGTGACTGTTTTGAAGGAAAAAGTATTATTCTCGGTAAAGCAACAGTAGGAACTTATGGCAGAGATGAAGCTATCCGTAAAAGGGTAGCTTCTCTTAAGGTGCACGATTTTGTAAAAAAGGTTCCGCTTGCGCAAAGAAAAAGAGCCCAAGATTGTATATTGAATTTACCGCTTTTTCCCACAACTACAATTGGAAGTTTCCCACAGACTATTGAGGTAAGGAAAAAGAGGGCTGATTTCGTGGCGGGTAAGATATCTCCTGCAGGATATAAGAGGTATATACAGGGAGAGATTGATAAGTTAATACGGTTTCAAGAAGATTTGGGTTTGGATGTTTTAGTCCATGGAGAATTTGAAAGGACAGATATGGTGGAATTCTTTGCTCAAAGGCTCTCCGGAATCGCTACAACTCAAAACGGATGGGTAATATCCTATGGAACCAGGGCTTACCGGCCTCCGATTGTTTTTGGTGATGTGAGCAGGCCTGTCCCTATGACGCTTGATGAGATTAAGTACGCTCAGACTAAAACAATTAAACCGGTTAAAGGGATGTTAACCGGCGCAGTTACGATTATCGCTTGGAGTTATTGCCGCGAAGATATCCCCATTTCTGATGTTGCTTTCCAGATCTCATTAGCTTTAAAAGATGAAATTATCGATTATGAAAAAGCAGGGATCAGGGTTGTGCAAGTAGATGAAGCTGCTTTCCGGGAGAAGGCCCCGATTAAGAAGAGGGATTGGGAGGGGTATTTTGAATGGGCGGTTAAGTCGTTTAACCTGGCTACGAATACTAATCCTAATACCCAAATTCATACGCATATGTGTTATTCAGAGTTCGGGGAGATTATTGGCTATATTAATCGTATGGATTATGATGTTATTTCAATTGAGGCATCCAGAAGTAAAGGGGATATTATCAGGTTTTTTGAGGGAATTGATTTTAAGCGTCAGATTGGGCTTGGGGTATGGGATATCCATTCTCCTTCTGTTCCTTCCGTAGAGCAAATGTTGGATATTGTTAAGAGGTCTTTACAGAAGATCCCAAGAGAAAACTTTTGGCTTAACCCTGACTGCGGGCTTAAGACGCGGGATTGGCCGGAAACAAAAAAGTCATTAGAAAACCTTATGGAAACGGCAAGGAGGGTTAGATAAATGGCAAGAGTAAGATTGCATGTCGAGCTATTAGATCTTTCACAAAATGCCTTAGCCGTTATATACGCAGCCTGCCGTCAATGCTATTCTTCCGGATTTTCAGGGCAGATATTCAAAGAGGGGATAAATAACGCAAAGAATCAAGAAGAGTTTGTTAAGCAGATAGTTTCTTCGGGGCACGAAAGCCCGCTTGAGCATGTTAAATTTACCTTTGCTATAGAGGGCGTGTCAAGGACGCTAACGCATCAATTAGTAAGGCACAGAGTTGCTTCTTATTCACAGCAGAGCCAGCGCTATGTTAAAGCTTCGGATTTTGACTATATCATTCCTCCTTCGATAGAAGCAGATAAAGAGATGAAAAAAATATACCTAAATACTATGCAAGAGATTCAGAAAAGCTATAACTGTCTTTTGAGCGCTCTTGGCGAAAAAGGCAAGAAAGGGGAGGTGGCGAATCAAGATGCGCGTTTTGTCCTGCCGCAGGCATCAGAGACAAAAATAGTAGTTACGATGAATTGCCGTGAACTAATGCATTTCTTTAAAGATCGCTGCTGTACGCGGGCGCAGTGGGAGATAAGGGCATTGGCTGAGGATATGCTTAAAATATGCAAAGAGAAACTACCCGCAGTTTTTAATAATTCAGGTGCAAAGTGCGTTGCTTTGGGCTATTGTCCGGAAGGCATTAAGTTTACCTGTAAAAGATATCCGTTAAAAGAAGAAGTGCTGGGAGGAGCGAAGTATGCCAAAACAAAGGAAAGCGGCTGAAATATTAAGAGGCATCAAGGACGGCTTGCGGGTTACCGGTATCGGCAGTTTGCCCTTTGCAGAGGCCGATGAAGCTTGTGAGCTTATCCTGGAATCCTGCCCGCAAATTCCCTATGTCCCGCAGCTTATCAAGCGCGACCCAAGGGAGAATATGTTTTTGCAGTTTAGCGAAAACCTGCCTTGTTTTTTTGCGGACTGTGAAAAGAAGCAGGTCTTATTTGATGATACGCAGGACAGGGAAAAGCGGCTGTCGGAGTTTTATGATTATATAACGCAGAACTGTTATGACTACTTTCGTATAAGCCCGGAGCATACAAAAGGGTTTTATTGTTTGCTTGAGAAGTGCAAAAAGAAGAAGAATCTCTTTATTAAAACCCAGGTTACCGGCCCTTTTACTTATTTATTGTCGGTGGCGAAAAAAGACAGACAGTCTTTAATTTTTGATAATGAATTCGCTGAAGCCATAACTTTAGGACTATCTATGAAGGGACTTTGGCAGGTACAGGAGATTAGAAAAGCCGGAAAAATCCCAATTCTTTTCTTTGATGAGCCTTCCTTATGGGGATTGGGTTCGGCTTATATGCCGGTAAGCGATGAAAGGGTAGCTTTTTTCCTTGACAGTTTAATCAGCTTTATTAAGGAGCGCGATAAGGATTTACTGCTTGGGTTGCATTGTTGCGGTAATACCGACTGGAGGATGGTTTTTGATTCCGGGGTCGATATCGTTAGTTTTGATGCTTACGGTTTTGGGGATAAATTAGTGTTTTATCCGCAGGAGATTAAGCGATTTTTGCAGGGAGGCGGTTTTATTGCTTTTGGTATTGTTCCTACGTCGGAATATAAGGAAGGAACCACAGAGGAAGAGATGTGTGATAAGTTTATTTCCGTTTTGGATAGGTTTGAAGAGAAAGGAATCTCCAAGGAGTTCTTATTGAGTAATGCGATTTTTACTCCTGCCTGCGGCATGGGGCCTTTGCCGCAAAGAGACGCAGAAAGAGTGCTTAAGCTCACCGCTTCTTTGGCGAAACAAATACAGGATAAATATATAGAGGTTTGATTCAAATGGAGATAGCTATTAAGGAAGGTTTTAAGGGGATAGTTAAAAGAGGCGGCGAAAAAGTTAATTTCAACGCCCGCAAGATCACCGATGCCATTGCTAAGGCAGGCTTAGCAACCGGAGAATTCCAGGAAGATACGGCAAAGATGCTGACCATTAAGGTGTTAAGCCTGGCAGGGCAGCTTGGGCTTGGGGATACTCCCACGGTTGAGCAGATTCAGGATATAGTCGAGGAAGTTCTTCTTGCTTCGCCGTATAAGAAGACCGCAAAAGCCTATATCCTTTATCGTGAACAGCGCAAGGGAGTCCGCCAAATTACCTCAAAGTTTAATGTTGATTTAGTTGACCAGTACCTCACCAAATCCGATTGGCAGGTGAAAGAGAACAGCAATATGGGGTTTTCCCTGCAGGGGCTGAATAACTATATTTCATCGGAAGTGAGCAAGATCTACTGGCTTAATAAAATTTATCCTGAGAGTATCAAGAACGCGTATCTTGAAGGTGATTTTCATATCCATGATTTGGGTATAATCAGCGCTTATTGCGTTGGCTGGGACCTGCATGATTTACTTTTAGAGGGGTTCCAGGGCGCATCCGGTAAGGTGGAGTCCAGGCCGGCAAAACACTTGCGTACCGCATTAGGGCAAATAACTAACTTCTTTTATACGCTTCAGGGAGAGGCAGCCGGAGCCCAGGCATTCTCCAATTTTGACACTCTGCTTGCCCCGTTTATACGTTTTGACCGGCTTGATTACAAAGGAGTAAAACAGGCTCTGCAGGAATTCCTGTTTAATGTAAACGTTCCTACCCGTGTTGGTTTTCAGACACCTTTTACTAATATCACCTTGGATCTTACTGTGCCATCGTATTATGCTGACCAGGGGGTGATCATCGGTGGAGAAACGCAGGACGTTACTTATAAGGAGTTCAAGGCTGAAATGGATATATTTAACCGGGCATTCCTGGAAGTTATGCTTGAGGGTGATGCTAAGGGAAGGGTATTTACTTTTCCGATTCCAACTTATAACATTTCCAAAGATTTTGACTGGGATAATCCTAATCTGGGTATCCTATGGAAAGTAACCGCCAAATACGGCCTACCTTATTTTGCGAATTTCATCCATTCTGATATGAATCCGGAGGACGCGCGTAGTATGTGCTGTCGTTTGAGGATAGATAACCGTGAATTACGCCGCAGGGGAGGAGGGTTATTCGGTTCCTCGCCTCTTACCGGCTCAATTGGAGTGGTTACAATAAATATGCCGCGGATGGGATTCCTTTCCCACGATGAATATGATTTCTTTGAGAGGCTCGGGCAGATTATGAATTTGGCCAAGGAGAGCCTGGAGATTAAAAGGAAAACTCTGGAAGTTTTTACCGAAGAGAGTCTCTATCCTTATATGCGGTTTTATCTGCGTAATGTCAAGGAGAGGTTTGGTAAATACTGGAAGAACCACTTCTCTACCATAGGGATTATCGGGATGAATGAGGCTTGCCGGAATCTTCTGAAGGAAAATATCGCAAGCGAAAAAGGCAGGGCTTTTACGCTGCGGGTTATGGATTTTATGCGTCAGAAGCTTATTGAATTTCAGGAGGCAACGGACAACTTCTATAACCTTGAAGCTACTCCAGCGGAGGGTACGTCCTACCGCCTGGCGCAGATCGACAAGGCACAATACCCGGATATGCTTACCTGTTACGGCAGGCTTTCCGAGATCAAGTATCCGTTTTACACGAATTCTACGCATCTGCCGGTCAATTATACTGACGATATTTTTGAGATGCTTAATCTGCAGGATGAAATCCAGACAAAATACACCGGCGGCACTGTTGTGCATTTATATGCAGGGGAGGAAATAAAGAATCAGGCGGCGCTTAAAAGCCTGATCAGGAAAATATGCACTAATTACAAATTACCTTATTTTTCGATTACTCCTACTTTTAGTGTCTGTCCGGATTGCGGATATCTGCCGGGAAAAGCAGAACAATGCCCGAAGTGCGGCAAGGCCTGTGAAGTTTATTCAAGGATTGTCGGTTATCTTCGGCCGGTGAACCAGTGGAATAACGGCAAGAAAGAAGAGTTTAATCTCAGAAAGACGTATAAATTATGAAGATAGGCGGATTTGTTAGATCGTCACTTGTTGATTATCCGGGTAAAGTTGCTGCGGTTATCTTTACTCAAGGATGTAATTTTAGATGCCCGTATTGTCATAACCCCCAGCTTGTTTACCCGGAATTTTTTACCGAGCCGGTTCCGTTTGAATATGTATGGGAATTTCTCGGAGAAAGGCGCGGTTTGCTTGAAGGGGTAGTTTTTTCTGGAGGCGAACCGACTCTGCAGGATGATCTTCCGGAGGTAATCCGCAAGGTTCGTTCCTTGGGCTATGCCGTGAAGCTCGATACCAACGGCAGTAATCCGGATGTTCTAGCAGAAGTATTGCCCCATCTTGATTATATTGCTATGGATATCAAGGCTCCATTCGGAGATGCGTATGCGCGCGTTTGCGGCGTTACCATGGATGATTATGAAATCCGGCGCAGTATGCTTTTAATCAGGGCGACAGGGCTTTCGTATGCGTTCAGGACGACTTTCCATTCGGAATTCATGCCGATCGAGGAAAAAGATAAGATAAAAAAACATCTTGGCCGGCACGAAATATATGTTATTCAAGAGGCAAATGAGAAGATATCCAATAATGCCCAGAGCTTAAACGGGTAAACCGTATATCTTGAGTCTTGAAAGAGATATAGGATCTCGCAAGCCAGAGAAGCCTGGACAAAACGAATAACCCTATTTTACTTTTATGACCTCCCTAAAGCCAGAATATCCTTGATATATTGAGGTATAATACTTATAATTAGTTTAGTAAATTTAAAGAGCAGTAGTTTGTTAATTTCCAAGCCGTTCTCTGAATCGTTGAGATTTGATATGTTGGAATTGAGCGGCGTTAGGGTTCTTTGACAG
>JAFGUY010000005.1 GCA_016938245.1 Candidatus Omnitrophota bacterium
GTTTACAAAGAACAAGGCACGCGAAAAACTTTCGCGATTCTATGATGATATCAGAAACTAATGTCACAATGCACTAGTTTTAAAAGAACGCTGTTCTTTGAAAATCTATTAAAATTTATCTTTACTCTTTATAGGATGTCTAAATATATTTCTTTATTACTTTTTCTAATTCATTCTTTGGAAGAGCACCCATAACCCTGTCAACTATCTTCCCGTCTATAAATATCGCAATGGTAGGTATATTCATAATTCCATAAATAGAAGCTGTTTTAGGTGCCTCATCCACATTTAGTTTACATATTTTTAATCGTCCCTTATACTCTTTTGCGATATCTTCGATAACCGGAGCAAGCCTAAGGCAAGGCCCACACCGAACTGCCCAAAAATCCACCAATACAGGTAAATTTTCTTCCAATACCTCTTTCTTGAAACTGTTGTCGGTTATATCAATCCCCTTTTTATTGCCTCCTAGATTTATTCCATTTTCACTAAACTTCTATTTCCTGGCCTACTTGGATTTTTACGAAATTTATTCCATATTTCTTCATAAATTCCTCTTCTGCTTTTTCTCCGGAACAATGTGTAGGCCCGGCTTTTAGTACTCCGAGTTTCTTAAAACCTTCAACAACAATCTCAATAGCCCGTTTATCCGATTCCTTCAAATGAAAACCTCCTAAAACAGAATAAACCTGCTCACCCGGGAATTTAGTTTTTACTTTCTCTACTATTTTTAATATACCCGGATGAGCGCATCCGGTTACTATAGTAAGGCCGTTTCCTGTTTTTAGTACAAGCGCCTGCTCCGGCATGTATTTACCATGGTACGCCCCGGATATTTCTCCGGTAATAAAAATATCCTGTGAGATCTCTGTAAGTTTTCCGGCTTCAATTAAATCTGCCTGCGATTCTTTTACTTTATCTTTAAATTCTTTACTAAATCCGGGGCAAGAATATACCTTAATCCCTTTCCTTTCTTTCAATATTTGCCATAATCCTCCGGTATGATCCCAATGATCATGAGAAATTACCACTCTTTCAATCTTATTTATATCAACCCCCAAAATCCCCATATTCTCTAATAACCACTCCCCCTTTTCTCCGGCATCAAACAATATTTTACCTTCAACCAGAAAAGACACACCCCATCCTGTCCGAAGATCTTTATTTAAAGCAATTTTGTCAAAAAGCACTTTAATCTTCATTTCTTAACCTTCTTTTTACAATTATGGAATAAAATAATATCTCCTATTTTACATCCGGTTTCTTTTTCTACCACAGGACATTTAACCATAAACAAAAAGAAAATAGGCCTTTTTTCTTGCGATAATGATTCGAAATTGCCCTGCCCCTTACTGATAATCATATCCGCTTTATTATAAACCCTCTTAAACTCTTTTGAACATAACCTTAAAATAGTCCCGGGCGCATCCGTACCGTTAGAAATAATCCGGGCTATCTTATCAACTCCGCAAACTTTCGCATCTTCCAATAAGGCATCGTTAATAACAGGCCTTTCCTTAACCGCAAAATAAATATTTTTCTCAGGGTATTTTCTTCTTATTTCCTCAATTAAAACCCGGTCAAAAACTACTTCTCCGGCATTATCAGCTAGATATAAAATATTCTCAGCCTTTCTCAAGGCGCCCTTAAACTTTGTATAATGGAATATTGATTTTCTCCCGACACTTTTGCTCTCTGCGGAAAGTATTTTTTTTAATTCTGCTATTATATTTAAATTATTCTTAACTCCGAAATCTATAATATTTCCGGCAATAGCCAATTCCAATGCTGTTAAAAGCCTGTCTTTCGAATTACCTACCTTATCTTCTAACCTATTCAACAACCTTAATGCAAGCGAATTGCTTTTTTCCTTTATTTGCTTGTACGGATCAACTGCACAAGTATATTTTTTTAAGATCGAGTATCCCATACGGGCTATTTCAGGCGGAGTAAGCCGCAACGAAATCTTCGGAATCAATAAAGAAAATTCATTCATAATCTGCTTTTGCGCCTTTAAAGGCAATCCGGCATTACGCGCCCCTTCAAGCGCCTGCCGGAAAAAACAGGGGATACATTCTAAATATACCCTCACTTAATCTTACCTCTTCTTTTTAAAGTATTCTCATTGCTTACGGATACTACTTCCTTAAATAGCCTTTCGTCATAAACAGATACTATATTTATCCCTTTACCAGCAAGAATAAACCGATTTTTTATCCTGTAAATTTCTTCTTTTGATAACGGTTTAACCCGGCATCTTCTTAAAGGGGTATTCACCTGCACTTCATCAGGTTTAATATAATTTGATAAATAAATATGCTCATCAATGCTTTTCTTATTTTCCTCTATAAACATTATCTGCAAAGCTAATTTCCCCGTATAGCCTTTCTTAAACTCCTTTATCCCGTTTAGGATATTATTAAACTCTATTTCTTTAGAAGGCCTGTTTATTTTAATTAAAGATTTCTGCGAACAAGCATCTAATTTAATAATAACAAAATTTGCCAGTTTCAACTCTTTTCTTACCTGCTCTTTCCCGATTAAAGAACCATTAGTTATTACTGCAATATTCTCTTCGCGGATTGATTTGACCTCCTTTATCGCTTCCCCTAAATTTTTGGCTAAAGTAGGCTCTCCTCTTCCGGAAAAAGTTATATAATCTATTTTTATGTCTGGTAGGATTTTCAATTCTTGAATAAGTTTTCTTGTAGGAACATAAATCTTCCTTGCTTGCGAATATTTCTTAGTTTTCCCTAATTGGCAATAGATGCAATCGAAATTACAAATTTTGCCCTTTTGCGACAACAAATCTATACCTAAAGAACTCCCTAACCTCCAAGACGGCACTGGGCCATAAATATATCTGAATTTGTTTTTCATTTAGCTAATCTAATAAGATCTTGTCTGTTATTTTTACCCGCGCTGTGATAATCAAAGGCGAAATTTACTCCTATATCACTAATTGCAAAAACAGGCATTAACTTTGAAAGCTGTAATTTAGCATACGGCGCAATCATCCTATGAATTTCATCCGACAAACAACTCCAGACAAGATCAGCATATTCCTTTATCTTCTTTACTGTTTCTTTCTTAACTCCCGTAGTACATACAACCAAAGAAATAACTGAGACATTATATTGTTTTTCTATATCTTTTAGCCTCTCTAAGTTTCGTGCACTATCTCCGTCAATAGTTACCCCTATTGTTTTATAACCCAGCTCTGCGGCTTTTTTAACTCCAGAAAATTGGTCAATAACAGCGTTTCTTGATAATATTTTACACCCCAAAAATTTAAGCTTTTCAATTATAGATGGTAGCGGCGAGGTAATTACTATATTACGCAACCTTGCTCCGATACCCTGAACAATTTTATCGGAATCAGTAATTACTGTGCCTGCACCATCACAAACTACTACTGCAGCATCAATAACTTTATTCTTTAAAGCAAACATCAACATTTCAGAAGCACCGTAGGGAACCTGGGCTTCATGAAACTCAAAACGCCTATTTGCAGTAAAAAACCCGTATTTTCTTATCTTAAATTCGATTATTTCTTTTATAGCCTTTTTAATACCCTCTTTATCAAAAACTTTGCCGATTATTCCGTTATAAAAATGCTTTGCCAACGGGCAAAAACTGACCTTTGGGTCTGTTATATAAAAAACTTCTCCGCCTGATACGCTCACAAAAGAAGAACAATATTTAAGTATATGAATATCCTGCCTATTTATAACACCCATACCTAAGCCTGTAACTTCTCCCAAATCTTATTAATCTCTTCTTTAATCAAGGAATCCTTGTGCTCTATAATTGTTTTGCCTTCTACCATAGACTCAACAACAGTCTTATCAAAACTGACTTTACCGATGACCGGAATATTATTTTCTAAACAATATTCTTCTATTCTCTCTGACATCTCTGGATTTAAATCATACTTGTTAATCACTAATTTAGAAAGCACATTAAAGTGCCTCGTTACCTCAATTACTCGAGAAGCATCATGCAAGCCTGACAGCGTAGGTTCAGTTACTACCACTGCGCAATCTATACCGGATAGGGAAGCAATCACCGGACAACCTATGCCCGGAGCCCCATCAACAATTACCCAATCACAATTATTCTTCTCTGCCAGATCTTTTGCCTGCTTTCTCACCAAGGAAACGAGCTTTCCTGAATTCTCTTCAGCAATTCCAAGTTTAGCATGCACCATAGGCCCAAAACGGGTTTCCGATATAAACCATTCTCCTGCTAAACACTCTTCCATTTTTATCGCATTTACCGGGCAGATATGGCTGCAAAATCCGCACCCTTCGCAAGAAACAGGGTCAATTACAAAATCGTCGCTAATGGTAGAAAATCTGCAGGCTGAAATGCACTTTCCGCATTTGATACAAACCTTATTGTCAATCGAAGCGCTTAACCCGCTTCTAAAATCGTGCCTCTCCTTAACCTTTGGTTGAAGTAATAAATGTAAATCCGCGGCATCCACATCGCAATCAGCCATAACTTTACTTTTTGCTAAAGCGGCAAATGCTCCGGTAATAACAGTCTTGCCTGTACCGCCTTTTCCGCTAATAACAACAATCTGCTTCATATAATCTTATCCTTGTTATATTTTTCCGTACACATCCTGAGCAGCCAGAATAATAGGGTACATAGTTGGAGCGCTAGTTAGATAAGGATGGGTTGCTATTTGCAGAGTTTCCAGCTCTGTGCACGACATACGCTTTTGAATAGCTATACCTATTATATTTATCATCTGCGCGCAAGACATACCGCAACTAACCTGGCCGCCTAAAATAATACCTGATTGTTTAGAGAAAATCAGCTTAATTTTTCCCTTACAAGCGCCCGGCAAAGAAACAGGGTGCTTATCAATACCATCAATACTACTAACCACAATCTCAAAACCCTCTTCCCGGGCAGTTTTCTCAGTAAGTCCTGCCGAACCTAAAACAAGCCTGTCAATATAAGTCGAATAGATAGCGATAGTCCCTTTGTTTTCACGAATGACTTTTATCTGATAAAGGTTAGCTCCTGCAATCCTTGCCTCAGCCGTTGCGGTAGAAGCTAACATTACGGGGATAGATTTTCGAGTATAAAAATCTCTCTTACAGGAACAATCTCCTATTGCGAAAATATCCGGGTCAACAGAAGTACGCATGTACTCATCAGTTAAAATACCTTTGTAAAATCCTAATTCTAACCCCGCATCTACAGCAAGTTTTACATTCGGCTTTGAGCCGACACCAAGAATTACCCCATCAACAGGTATCTCTTCCCCGCTGCTAAACCTCACCTTTTCAACCTTGCTCTTACCTATTATCTCTTCAACCCGAGTATTAGTTAAGATATGCACTCCTCTTTCTTTTAAACGTAATTCCGCCAGGTTTGAAAACTCAGGGTCAAATGAATTAGCCAATAACTGTGGCAGCATTTCTACTAAAGTAACGTTTATTCCAGTTAATTTCGAGAGTTCATCGGCAAATTCAACACCGATAAATCCTCCGCCAATTACTAAAACATTTTTACATTGTTTAATTTGGCTTATAACACTTTTTAAATACTCCATATCTTTATTTATCGGATAAACGCCCTGCTTATTTATCCCCTTAATAGGCAAAATTAAAGGAGTGGACCCGATTGCTAAAACTAATTTTTCATAAGAAAAATTATTTTTGCCCGAGGTCTCTACTGTCTTTTTTCCCCTGTTAATACTTACAACACTATCAATAACTATTTCAATATTGTTATTCTCCAGAGGTGCCATTCCGAGTTTATTCTCTTCCGGCTTATTCAGGCTGGCAAACATATAAGGGATTCCACAAGGAATAACTCCATCCGCGATATCTTTTATCACCGTGATACTTTTAGAAGGATAATATTTTCTGGCGGTTACCGCACATACTACTCCGGCTGGCCCGGCACCAATAACAAGTATATCCGTTTTCTTACCCATAGGATCTCCTTTTATTTTAACGATTCTAACATTACGCAAACACCATAAATTACTTCCATATTGTTATCATTGCAAAACTTAATAGCGGCCTGGCTCTCTGCCCCGGACTGCATCCAAACTTTTTTTATTCTTTTTTGAAAGCAATCTTTTACAACAGAATCTGTTATTGAAGGCGGAGTAACAAGATTAGCAACCTCAACTTCAAAAGGGATATCGATTACACTCTTATAACAAATTTTACCATCAACTTCATTCATCCGGGGATTAACTGGGAAAACTTTATAACCTTTCTCTATTAAATTCCTAAAGATCAGTACTTTGTCAAAAAATATCTTTCCTTCCGATTATTTTCAAAAAC
>JAFGUY010000048.1 GCA_016938245.1 Candidatus Omnitrophota bacterium
AGACTCCTTTGGTCTTGCATCCGAGCTTCGGAATTGCCATGGAAGCGGGGGTAATATATTTTCTATTACTTTTACGTAGGTCAGTAATACCTTAATATATATCTTAGGGTCAGGCTTAATCATGCCCATTTTACAAGAAATAAATACTTCATCAAAAATATTAAATACCGGAAAACGCTTACGGAGATACTCATAGTGCAAAATATTTATATTCGAAAGCATTGCTATTCTGTAATTTTTTCTTAACCCGTTAGCCAAACTGTAAACAGAGCGATTTTTAGCGCTTAAAAAGAAAACTTCGTTCCAAATCGAAATAAACCTTTCATAAGAAATATTTAAATTAAGCATATCTTTAATCTTAAGAAAGAAATCCTCAGGGAGTATCTTACCTTCCTCAAAAAGTCCGGTTATGTCCGAACTTAAAAGAATCCGGGGTATATTTTTAAAGTCTATACCGCTAAAATGCGCCATTCTTTTCGCAGCGATACTATAATCAAAATCAACTAAAACATTCCCTAAATCAAACACTATGGCCTTGATTCCGTAATTCATTAGTTATTCTTTTCCTCGTTCTTCTTGAATAAATCCAAGAACCTATCCTCATATTCTTTATAAACATTCCATTTATCCAGTTCCGCCTTTAACTCTGCGGCCCTGGTTATATCAATTTTAGAGAAAGAAAAAAGCTCTTCGATCTTGCTCTTTATCGACAAAGGAAGCTTGGTAAGCTGGCTTAACGAATGTTTAATCTTCTCAATATCTTCTTCTTGTATAGGGCCGGCTGCCTGGCCACCAAGCTTCAAATAATCTAAGAGTTTATTAATTTCTGCTTCCATATTTCTTGCTTGGTTAATTAACCCTGTAAGATTAATATTTAAATTTAGCATTCTTGATAATGCCTTTAAAACTGCGTAGGATGCCTTAGGATTATCTATCTGAATGGTGTAAAGGGGAATCTCGCCTAATAGGCAGAAACCTTTTAATCCCTCCCGCTTTGCAATTCCTAAAAATAAACCGTTCATGCCGCTTATTGCACCTTCTAATAAAACATTTAACCCTATTTTCTTAAGTTTATTGCTTAACTCACTGGATGTTGCGGCAAACCATACCGCGGATTCCTGTGTATGGTCTATCCCTAATGGCATTGAGGCAAAGCTTATCACCGTATCAATTTTAAAACTCTTAGCCGCCTGAATAACTCTGCGTGAATACGCATCTGCATGGGCTAAATCAGGCTGGGCATTGCTTATAAAAATAATGAAATCATTTTTTCCTGATTTATTCTTACAGTAATAAAATTTGCTATAGGGTAAATCGGGTACGCTTAATATACCCTGCTGCACGAGGCTATTGGTAAGATAAAAGAATTCTTCCGGCGGGATAGAAGCAAACTCCTCTGCCTTTAATTCTTCTATTAAATAATTAGCGGCCTTAAAAGCCACCTCTCCCATTCCCGGCCAAGCTACAATCAAAAATGGATTTTTTAAGCGAGGCCTTTTGGAAAACTTTATTCCTTCCATTTTTACTCCTTAAGGTTGGTATATTTTTAAAAAGGCATCTAACGCTAATGTACCCTTATAAAGATTGTTTATGCTGGCATATTCATCGGCTGCATGTGCACAAGATGATACTCCGAAACCAGTAGCAATCGCAGGTATGCCCTTTTCTTTAAAAAAAGTTACTACCGTAGCGCCTTCTGAACCTGTAATCTTTGGGGTAATTCCCGTAGAAACAAAAGCCCTTTTAAGATATTTTACTAAAGGATTTTCCTCTGAAATAGTGTACGGCCTCTGAATGCCATTTATCTCAATTTTAAACCTGCGGGAATACTTTTTCAATACAGACTTTAAAAAAGAAAGCAGGTGTCTATAATCTGTCCCCGGAAGAAACCTAAAGTCCAACTCAAACTCGCACCAATCAGCTACTACGTTAACTTTATCCCCGCCTTTTATTGTACCTACATTAACTGTTGGCAGTTTAAGATACTTATTCTTTTTATAAAAAAACTTCTTTTCTTTTATCCTATTTATAACTTTAACCGCTGCATCTATGGCATTTATGCCTAAATCAGGATAGGCCCCGTGCGCCTTTTTACCCTCTATCCTTACCTTAAGATGCATTAATCCTTTCTGGGCAGTAATGATTTGAAAGTCGTCTGCATCCAGAACTAATGCGACATCGGGTTTCAAGATGCCTCTATTTAAAAGCGGTATAAGGCCCAATGCAGAGCCTGATTCCTCATCTGCTGTTGCAGCAAAAATAAGATTATACGGCAAAACCCTTCCGTCTTCAACTGTGCTCTTTATTGCCTCCATGAGAGAAGCAAGGTTACATTTACAATCCGTAGCCCCTAAACCATAAATTCTTTCCCTAATGATCTTTGCGGAGAAAGGATTAAAACTCCAGCTAGTTCCGGAAGGGACAGTATCTAAGTGCGGGGTTAAGAGGAGCGAGTGCCGCCCTTGCCCTTTAAGGATTGCCACGACATTAGAACGCCTTGGCTTAAATTCATATATCTTAACTTTTAGCCCAAGCCTCTGAAGATATTCCTTAACAAATAAGGCTATTCTTCGTTCATCCCCGGGAGGATTCTGGGAGTCAATACGGATTAAGCCCTGAGTTAATTTTATTAAGCTTTTACGGTTTATCATTATGATTTAACCGGGCAGATTGAACATCTCGGTTTTTTCTTCAAGCAAAATTCTTTTCCCAGTTTTACTAAAAGCGCATGGTATTCATTAAAAAATTTCGTATTTTTTTTTAGCCTTCGCGTAAATAGTTTCTGTATTTTATCGTAACCGGCACCTTCCTTTATCAAGCCATGCCTTAGAAGAACCCTATTAGTATATGCATCCACTACAAAAACAGGCTTTTTTAAGGCATACAAAAGTATGGAATCCGCGGTTTCAGGTCCGATACCGTTTACCTCGAGTAATTCCTTACGCAAAGACTCGGTATCTTTCGAAGCCATCTTGCTTATATCCCCCTGATAATGCTCAATAAAAAAATTTAAGAAATTCTTTAAACGCTTAGCCTTTATATTATAATAACCGGCTGGTTTAATAATCTTAGCCAACTTTGCGTTAGATAAATTATAAAGCATCTCTGGGCTTAAAAAATTACGCTTTTTAAGATTAGCTATTGCCTTTTCTACATTAACCCAGCTTGTATTTTGCGTTAATATTGCCCCAACCATAACCTCAAAAGGGCTTTGCGCAGGCCACCAGTGCTGCGGCCCAAAATATGAATAAAGCCTGCGGTAAATCAGGGATAAATTTCTATTCAATCTTTCAGTTCCAGAGGATTATAATTATAGTAAGCAAAAATAGTATAAGCGGTCCCGGCAAGAGAACCCGTAGATTTTCCTTTAGGCGTAAGCCAGCCATGCCCGGTATCCACAAAGTCCTGTGTGGCATAAGGCAGGCAGCTCTCCCCCTGGCCCGAAGGAGAGGGGCTGGATATTACCATACTACCCAAAGAAGACAGATATTCTTCGGCTTTAAGCTTATATCCTCTCGCTTTAGCGGTCATTCCTCTTTTGGAATAAAAATCCTCCATAATCTTAAAAGCTACTACCATCTGGGCTGTCCATTCAGAAGAGACAACTCCTCCCCGGGCAACATGCCTCTCCGGAGCAAAATCAAAGCCTCTAATTTTTATTTTTCTGCCTTCAGGGCGCATATAATCTACCCTTACCTCGCAATTATTTTCTGCAAACTCCATAATCCTGTCCGGACTCATCCCCATCTTTTCAAGCTTAGAAGGCCCTACAGCGGCAATTGACCATGCATAAGTATCCGTAGCAATGGTTGAATCTCCTTTACCTCTCTTAATAGGAACATCCGGCTTATTATAAGTATGCTCTGCTAACCAGTTTAAAACCCTATTTGCTGAATCCATATATTTATTCTTACCGGTTATCAGATAAAGCATATTAAAAAATGCATAGGCATCAAGATTATGTTCTGTAGCATACCATTCAAGAGCAGGGCCGCCGCGTAAACCTCCCTCTTTGTCCTGATTTTGTAGATCTATTAGCCTTCCGGCTATCTCCTCGGCTAAACCTAAATACCTTTTATCCAAAGTTCTATGGGTATATTGTAAAATGGCGATACCCAGCCAGATATTCGGCCCGCTATGCACGATATATTCAGCAGGCTCTTCGTCATTAGCATAATAGGCATTTAAGAATAACCCGTCTTTTTTCTTGGCCCGGTTAAGGAAAAAATCGAATATTTTATGCGCATGCCCAAAATCTGAATAATAAGTATAAACTTGGGCAGCTAAAGATTGGTCATATATCAATGCCCAACCCCTAATATCTCTATCTCCCTCAAAGCTTATTACCAAGCCTGTATGCGAATTCTGATGCGCCTTAATCCAGTGGTACATCTTATCTATATTTGCCTTCTCGAGAGTTGCTCTCTTTTTATCAAGGCGCAAGAGTTCTTCTCCAGCAACATCTTCCTTATGACTGGCCAATGCAAGTTGTTCTTTCAAAGCATTTTCCTCCTGAGAGAGCCCGTAGATAAAGCTGCTTAATTCTTCTAATTTTTTGGAATATTCATCCGAACCTACCTTAGTTTCACCCTCTAATCTTGACTTCTGCACTTCTGCGGTTGTAATACGCAACTCCAATTCATGCATTTGAATCTTAAGCTCGTCTTTCTCCCTGCTTATTTCTGCTAAATTTCTCTTAACTAAACTAGATTCCTGGAGAACGCCGACTAATTGCTGTACTAAAACCCTATTACCCTGCGATAGCCTGATGTTTATTAAGCTGTTTGCTGCAATAAATAAACCAAGGATAACAGCCGCGGTTATAACCACAGGCGCAAATACCCTTCTCAACCAAGCATACCGCACAATACGGTTATTCTGCTTAGGATCAATATCCTCATAACATACACCGATAATGTACTTATTAGGTATCCCAGAGACACTTCTTATCCAAGTTATTCGCGCGCGCGCGCACTGATATTTCTCCTTAATGCTGGGATTTCTATCTCTAACGAGATACGGGCCTGGCGGTTTTGAATGATGCCTACGAGAGACGGATCAAGGTTATTAATACAAATACAAATGCCGCCGCGGCTTATATTATTAGTAAAACCTTGCAGCCATCCGGAGATAAAATGGCTGCCATCTAAGCTCTCGAGCCGTAATTGTACCGGTAATACCGTATCAATACGGATATATTTTCTTTGTTCTTCGTTTAAATATTCAGCGTTACCCATATTATTGCACCTTCTCCAAAACTATCCTTTGTTTAACAGAACGGGCAAGCCTTTCCATGAGTCTCTTAAACTCAGAGTATTCTTCTTTGGAAACTCTCTCTTTTTTACCGTAATTTATCTGCTTAAAAGATATTTTATTATCCTTGCATGAGTACTCCTGGACAAAGCTAAACCAGGGGCTGTTATGTTCTATATTATCAGGTATATATTTTACCACAAAATTTTTCGGCAGGACAATCTCTAAAGAAGATTCTCTTCTGTCTAATAACTGTAAATCAATGGGGTATTTACGGCTCTCCTTGGCAGTAATTGAAGTATCGATATCAGCTAATTGCGGCATAATCCTTAAAAACCCGGCATTAGTAAAATATTCCGGGCCACGAAAACTATAACGCAAGGTAACCGGGGTATTTAAATTATGCAGATTACCGATATTATAATCGTTAAGCTTAGCCCCTATGGAAACATCCTGAATTGCGCTTTTAAGCGTATCGCGGATTAGCTCCGGCTGAGTATAGAGTAGCCAATAGCGCTGCCTTTGATCGTAAATCCCATGAGTAAGATCTATCTTCTCCGCTGATATAGACTCATCTTTGTTCATTTTTATCTCGAGAGACTGTCTAATCAAATTCTGCTCGGCTGGTTTAAGCGGAATCTCCTCTATACTATAGCCTTCTTCTTTAAATACTAAAACCCTGCGGCCCTGGTCTGTTAGAGGTAAATCCCCGAAAGAACAGGTCTCGGCAGTAGGATCAAGAAAGACTTTTTTATCTTTTAAATATAAAACAGCGATACAGTGGTTAAATATCCCGGAGGGAAAATCCTTGTTCATATTATAATAACTTTTAGTCGCAATGAGCACAGGATAAGCCTTAAGCCCTGCCTCGCTTAACATGGTAACCAAAAGTATAGATTGATCTTTGCAATCCCCGTATTTATTCCTGAAGATATCCGAGGCTGAATGCGGCTCATAGCCTGCCTGCCCGTAGGCTATAGCCACATAACGAATTTCTTTAGCGCAAAAGTTATATATTGCCCGGGCCATATCTAAATCAGAGGTTTTTCCTTTTATAAGGCCTTTGACGGCATTTTTTATCGTAGTATCGGCTTTCATTTTATCTTTTGCCAAACCCCACCACCAGTTATATACATCCTGCCAGTCAGTAAAAGTTGAAATTAGCAATGAAGGGTTTATTTCTACTTCTGGAGGCATATTCGGCTCAGGTATAATCTGGGGTACTCTATTAAACTTCCAGTAATAGGCCTGTTTTGGGCCTTTCTCCTCTTTTACTGGTTTTAAACTAGCGCCAAAATCATTATATTCCTGGTTAATGAGCTTAAACCCTAAATTATTATTCTTAGGCATGGAGATTGTTAATTCAGCAGAAATAACCGGCTCATAGCCTTGGACAGGATAGCTTAAGAAAAAATCTTTTTTGTTTACTAGCTGGCTACGTTTAATCCTTACTTTGTATTCTAAGGTCGAGCCAATAGCTACTTCAGGGAAAGAAATAATCATTATTCTTGCATTGCTGTATAATGGGAAATTCAGGTATTTTGATACATCGCGGATGTGGCGGCTTCCTACGTAAACCACGCTTCCGTCGGGTTTTATGGTGCGGGCATATACAAGTTCCACCTTCTCAAAGGTAGAATCATATTCTATTAAAGATTCGGCAAAATCCTCTTTGCCGCGCTCATTTAATATTTGAATCAGATAATGCATATCTGATTCAAGGGTATTGCCTCCGGTAATCTCTATATTTTCTTTAGCCATAAGCACAAGCGCTCCTGCTTGCGGATAAGTTCTACTATCAGGGGCTCTTGATATAATCTTTGCTATTCTCGGGTCCTCATTCTTTATATTTACAAAAACATTCTTCTTTTCAATCTCCTCAATCCGTAAAATAGCCTTAGGCTTAAACTCTTTGCCCTTTATTTTTTTATAGACTTTAAGCGCCTGGTCAAAGAGATTCAACCGTTCGCAAGTTAACCCAAAATAATAATAGTATTCGTCGTCAGAGATCTCCTCCCTGTTAAAAATCTCTAAGGCATCGGTAAAATTACCCGTACGGTAGAAAGAAAGAGCGAGAAACTTTTTTGCCTCCGGGAGAGCAGAACCTCTAAAAACCTCTATCGCCAAATCATATTCCCCGCGGGCATAATAAAGCTTTCCTAATTCAAGATAAGGACCCGAAGGATCCTTAGATCCAAGAATTAACTTTTTATACGAAGCTTCCGCTTTCTTGTAATAAAATTCGGATTGCCTGATGTACTCTTCAGGGATATTTTCGGCAAGGTTTTGGCTGCAACCGAGTATAAAAACGGTAACCAAAATAAAGAAAGTCTTCTCATGCTTACTTAGAATTTGCATAATGATCTATTTTACACCCATAACCTAAATATTGATAATGTTTTCTAATTTTAACGGCTGGTTTATTCTTGCTTTAACTATACTTTGAAGGCTATAAAATACCTCCCGGGTAAGTTCAACATCGGATAGCGCACGGTGCTTTTGCTTAATCTTTATCCTGAGGGTCTGGGCTACAAACCATAAGGGATAACACTTTAACCCGGATATAGTGCGCCGTGCCATTTTTAGTATATCTACGACAAAAGGATCTTTTATTTCATCTATCCCCAATAGCCTTAATTCGTTATTTAAAAACCCTAAATCAAAACCGGCATTATAAGAACAAAGGCAGCTTCCCCGGATAAAATCCATAAATTTGGGGATAACTTCTTTAGGAGAAGGAGCGGATAAAAGCATCTCTGCGCTTATCTTATTAACGTTAAATGCCTCTTTAGAAACAGGCCGGCCGGGGTTAATTAAACTCTCAAAAAGAGATATCTTATCTTCGCCTTTAAATCTTACCGCGGCTAATTCTACGATCCTATCTCCTGAATTAAACTCTAAACCTGTAGTTTCCGTATCAAAAATTGTAAATTCTATCTTATCTATATCTGTATTTTTATCCATGCATTTTTACGGTATAAGCCGGTATTAAGAAATCCGGCTTATAAGATAATTTTACCGTTTTTAAATTCTTTAGCCCCGAATCATCCATAATGTTTATAAACTTATACTCTTTAAGCTCTGAAGAGAACCTTGAGAAGATAAACTGCGCTAATCCCTTAATATTTAGATCCGTTATCTCGTATAATATACAGAAGGTATCTTTATTTAATTCAAATCCGAATGTAAAAGCCTTAACCTTGTTATCAATTCTAATCAATCTTCCTTTAAAACCAAGCCTGGAATAATTCTTTAAAGCCTCTTTTAAAGCAATACCATTATCTTCAAGCAGCCTTTGATAAATAAAATCAGGGTTAGAAGCTTTACGCTGCTTTGCCCAGAAAGAATAAAGCTTGAGGCATTCTTTTTGTTCTTTTAATGAAAACGGCTGATAAATATATCCAAAGTTTTTGTTAAAATAATTATAGCTTGCGCGCTTGGACTTAAATTTATTACCCCTTAAACCCGCTAAATCCTGGCGGCTGCATATATAATCATGCGATTTTAAACTGCATTCAAAACCTAAGTTGCGGTAAAATTCTAAGTCTTTTTCTTCCGCATTCTCAATATGCGCAAACTCCGGATTTTTGTTTAAACTCCTCAAAATTTCAAAAACCCGGAATATTACTTGGAGGTTATTACTTTTAGCTAAAGGCAAAAGGTATAAAAAAGCCCCGATTTTATCCTGAAAGAAAATACAAAGGCTATCTTCAATAATTTCCCAATTGATATCAAAGAACTTATTCCAGATATAAATATTGGCAAATGAATAAACGGATAAGTCATGCCTCTTTAAATTTAGGTATTTATCAAAGATCTCCTTATCCCGGATTGATAATTTATTAGGAGGCATCGTTTGATTCCAACTCCATAACACCTAAAACATCTTCATAAGCCTGAATAACCTGGGGATTCTCTTTTAAGGTACAAAGCTGTTTAGGGGAATTAAGATACCTGGCCAGGTAATCAACATACTCGTTAAACTCCGGAGATTTTATTTTATCTTTAACATAAGGGCAATTTAAATCCACCGTAAGAAGTATTTTCTTATCACGCATACTTAAAAGAAAAGGATATAGCTGGCATTCAAATGGCCGCATATGATAAATCTGGCATTTATTCTCGCCTTTCTTTAAAAAAGGGCATAGAAATCCTTCTTTATTTTCTGCGGGAATTAAATTAAGCCTGCGATCTATAGAAAGCGAAGCAGCAGGAATCCCTTCTTTATCGATTAAGCTTATAATCTCTTCGTCTAAAAGGCAGGGGGACCAGACTGAAGATAATTCCTTAAACCTGCAGCAACCCTGGCATTTTAAACAAACCTCACTGGGGACAAATTGCTTAATCATACTTTATTACGCTCCTCATTTAACTATACTCCCCGGCTTTAATGGCCGCTCAGGGCTTATAATAACTATACCGGATTCATCAGACCCGGCTAAGACCATACCCTGGCTCTCTACCCCCCCTTAATAAAGCAGGCTCTAGATTATCAACTATTGACTTTCGCATAAGTAATGGAACGAATCTATCTTGTCCATGGTAAATCGGACGCATAGATACAAGACCAAAGAAGTTTCTG
>JAFGUY010000049.1 GCA_016938245.1 Candidatus Omnitrophota bacterium
CTCCTTTGGTCTTGCATCCGGGCTTCGGAATTGCCATGGAAGCGGGGGTAATATATTTTCTATTACTTTTACGTAGGTCAGTAATATGGCTGCGGCAATGGCGATTATAAGCGCCACTTTGATTTCCTGGGGTTTGCTAGGCAAACCTGATTTAGGGATGACTTTAAACGGCTGTCTTGCGGGGTTAGTAGCTATCACTGCGCCGTGTGCCTTTATAAGTGTCCAGAGCTCAATTATTATTGGGCTTATCGCAGGCGCTCTTGTGGTCTTATCGGTTATTTTCTTTGATAAGATAAAAATTGATGATCCGGTCGGAGCTCTTTCTGTCCATCTTGTAAACGGAGTTTTCGGCACGCTTTGCGTGGGGCTTTTTGCGCAGGATAAGATTTCCGGGATAGCTACCGGGAATGGATTATTTTACGGTGGCGGAACTAAATTATTAAGCTACCAATTAAGCGGTGTATTGGGCGTAGCTGCGTTTACCTTTTTGGTCTCGCTTCTTTTCTGGAATGTGCTTAAATACACTATAGGTATAAGGGTTTCTCTTAAGGAGGAAGTTGAAGGTTTAGATATCGGCGAACACGGTAATTCCGCCTATCCTGAATTCTTTGGCAGGAAACCGGCATATACTATTTAGAAGGATATAATGAAAAAGATAGAAGCTATTATAAGGCCGGAGAGTATTGATGCGGTGCGTAGTGCTTTAAATGCGGCAGGCGTAACCGGGCTTATGGTTTCTGATATTGAAGGCCACGGCAAGCAAAAGGGGGTTGTGCAACAGTGGAGGGGCGAGAAATATAAAATAGAGCTTCTTCAAAAAATAAAGATTGAGACCGTTGTTAAGGATAAAGACGTAGAGCGTATATCTAAGGCTATTATTGATAGCGCAAGAACAGGCGAGATTGGCGATGGAAAGATTTTTATCTATTCTGTAGATGAAGCGATAAGGATACGTACGGGTGAAAAGGGGGAGTCTGTTATTTAACTGGTAAGTCTTTAAAAGTCTGTTTATTTTTTGCAAGCTTATGGTAAAATAAGGCAAAGGGAGGAATATATGAGCATAAGACAAGAAGTTTTATTTAAGATAAAGAGTATAAATCTAGAGAAGATATCTGCCCCTAAGAAGGTCTCCGTGTATTTCGGCGAGAACACCTTTAGTCTGGATACTATGCGTAAACATATCTCAAAGCCTACTTTTGAGGCGTTTAAATCCTGGATGTCAGAAGGTAAGACTATTACTTTAACCCAGGCAAATGAGATTGCCGATGCTATGAAAGAATGGGCAATAGCTAAAGGTGCTACCTATTACACGCATTGGTTCCAGCCGATGACCGGGTTAACTGCTGAAAAGCACGATAGTTTTATCTCTGTCGTTTCCCCCGGTAAAGTAATTGAGAAGTTTTCCGGGAATAAATTAATCCAGGGTGAACCAGATGCTTCAAGTTTTCCTTCTGGCGGAATCCGCGCTACTTTTGAGGCGCGTGGTTATACTGCTTGGGACCCTTCAAGCCCAGCGTTTATTATTGAAAGCGCCTTAGGCAAAACTCTTTGTATCCCTAGCATATTTATTTCTTATCACGGGGAAGCATTAGACAAGAAGTTGCCGCTCTTACGCTCTGACGAGGCCTTGAATAAAGCAGCAGTAGGATTATTGAAGCTTTTTGGCCATAAAGGAGTAAAAAAGGTTTTTTCAACCTGCGGCCCGGAGCAGGAGTATTTTTTAATCGATAAGCACTTTTATAATCTAAGACAAGATCTTTTGATGTCCGGAAGAACTTTAATCGGCGCTCCTTCTCCAAAAGGCCAACAGCTCGAAGACCAGTATTTTGGTACGATTAAAGAGCGCGTAGTTAATTTTATGTTTGAGTTGGCGCAGGAGGCATATAAATTAGGTATTCCTATAATGACTCGGCACAATGAAGTTGCCCCGCACCAGTATGAGTTTGCTCCGGTATTTGAAGAATCTAATATAGCAGCAGATCACAATCAACTTTTGATGGAATTAATGAAGAAAGTTGCCCTAAGGCATGATATGGCATGCCTTTTGCATGAAAAACCGTTTGCCGGCATAAACGGAAGCGGTAAACATCTTAATTGGTCTTTATCCGATGATAAGGGTAATAATCTGCTTAATCCGGGGGAGACTCCGGAAGGCAATTTACAGTTTTTAACGATTCTCTCCGCGGTTTTGCGTGCGGTATACCTGCATGCAGATCTTTTGCGCACCTCAGTTGCCATGGCAGGAAACGAGCATCGATTAGGTGCAAATGAGGCACCCCCCGCTGTCATCAGCGTATTTTTAGGGGAACAACTTACTAAAGTTTTAGATATGCTGGGAAAGGGTGTTAAGGCAAAGATATCTAAGCGTGATATAATCGATCTCGGTATTGCACGCCTCCCAAGATTTAATAAGGATACTACAGATAGAAACCGTACTTCTCCTTTTGCTTTTACGGGAGCTAAGTTTGAATTTCGCGCCGTAGGCTCATCGCAGAATATCTCAACCCCGATTACTATTATCAATACCATTATTGCCGAGAGTTTGGATTTCGTAGCGGCGGAGATTAAAAAAGCTATTATGTCGGGAAGGGATTTTAATTCCGCAGTGCTTAAGGTAATCAGCGCTATTATCAAAGAGACAAAAGATATACGCTTTGAAGGAAACAATTATTCTAAGGAATGGTTAATGGAGTCAAAAAAGAGAGGCCTTCCTAATGTTGCCTCTACCTACGAAGCACTTAAGGCTCTGGAGAAAAAGGGGAATATTGATCTTTTTGAAAAGTACAAAGTTTTTTCCAAAGAAGAGCTCATTGCCCGTTACCATATCTGGGTTCACATGTATAACCTGACCTTGGAGATTGAGGCAAATACCTTAAGCGAGATGGTTAATGCTTCGGTTGTCCCTGCGGGATATGAATATGAAAAGCTTCTTGCCAGGACCCTGGATGAGATAGTTAGGCTTAAGAAATCAGTAGGGTTAAAAGTTGACACTAACGCTTTGAAAGACAAGAAAGAGCACTTGAGCGAAATAGTGAACAAGATTTATTATGTAAGGCGTAATACGGCTTTAATGAACTACCTTCTTGGAAAAGCCACCGTTCTTAATAACACCAAGCGCGCCGAGGTTTATTTTAAGAACTTAAAGCCGATTATGGAGCATATCAGGAAACACGTAGATCAGCTTGAGCGCGTTGTATCTGACGATGCCTGGGATCTTCCTAAATATCGTGAGATGCTTTTTATCAAATAAAATTGTTACCAACAAGGGATTTTTTTTACTTGTATAAATAGAAGGCACGCTGTCGTGCATTAAAATTTAAAAGAACATAGGCGTTCATTACGGTTTCAACAATAACCGGAATGAACGCCTTTTTTTGTATCTTAAGGTGATTAAAATTTAGGCAGAGCATGATAACTATCCTGATTTCTGACGATGAATTAAAAGCTAAGGAGGCATTGGCTAAAATGTTTGCTCAGGAGGGTTACGAGTTTTCAGAGTCTTCCCTTACGGGAAACATCATACGGGTGGCAAAAAAGGCTGCATTCGGGATATGGCCTTCATAAACGATAAGTCGATTGAGATTAAAGACTCGTTTCTTAATGACAAAGGGACATTCTATAAATCGGTAGTTGAAGAGATAGAAAGGCCTTTGATAGAGCATGCGCTTGAAAAAACCCTGGGTAATCAGAAAAAGGCGGCAAGAATATTAGGGTTAAACCGTAATACCCTGCGCACTAAGATAAGAAAACTGGGGATTAATGTTGAAAGATGGAAAATTACATAGATAGGACAAATAAGTTTCCTGATTTTCAGGGTTTATATGACCCGAGGTTTGAGCATGATTCCTGCGGCGTAGGGTTTGTTTGCGATATCCTAGGCAGGCGCTCCAACGGAATTATCAACCAGGGCCTTGGCGTATTAAAGAGGCTTTCTCACCGTGGCGCTGTGGGGGCGGATCCAAAGACCGGAGACGGAGCAGGAATTTTAATTCAGATCCCTCATGAGTTTCTTAATAAGGCCGCCCAAGAGAGCGGGATATCTCTGTCAAAGCCCGGGTTCTATGCAACGGGATTGGTATTCTTGCCTTAGGATAAAGAAGAGTACCGGTATTGCAAAGAGGTTTTTAATGCAGTTATAAAGGAACACGGGCAGCATTTATTAGGCTGGCGGGTTGTCCCGACTGACAGCTCTTGTATCGGCGAAGGAGCAAAATCTACCCAACCGGTTTTTGAGCAAGTATTTATTGCCAGGAGCAGGGGGATTAAAAGCCAGTTGGACTTTGAAAGAAAACTCTATGTAATCCGAAGGCAAACGGAAAACACTATCCGTTCTTCGGATTTAAAGCAGAAGAAGTATTTCTATGTTACCAATATCTCTAGCCGGACACTTTCTTACAAGGGACTGTTAATGCCGGGTCAATTGGATAGTTTTTTTGTTGACCTAAAAGATGCAAGTTTAAAAAGCGCATTATGCCTGGTGCATTCAAGATATTCAACAAATACTTTCCCTACTTGGGATTTGGCTCAACCGTTCAGGTTTTTAGCCCATAACGGTGAAATCAATACTATCCGTGGGAATATTAACGCAGTTTGCGCCAGAGAGCGTTTTCTTACAAGCGAACTCTTTGGCCCGGATATAGAGAAATTAAAACCTGTAATCGTAGAGGGGGGTAGCGATTCTGCCTCAATTGATAATTTCTTTGAATTGCTCGTTTTATCCGGAAGGTCTATTGCCCATGCCATGACGATGCTTATTCCAGCTGCATGGGAACACGATAAGCTTATGGATAAAAGATTAAGGGATTTTTACAAATACCATGCTTGTTTTATGGAGCCCTGGGATGGGCCGGCAGCAGTGGCTTTTACTGACGGTAATAATATAGCAGCTGCTTTGGATAGAAACGGCTTGAGGCCTGCGCGCTATATCATCACAACCGATGATATATGCGTAATGGCTTCTGAAGTGGGAGTTTTGGATATCGAACCTAAAGATATTAAAGTTTCCGGCAGGCTTGAGCCGGGCAAGGTTTTCTTTATAGATACCGAGTCCGGATGCTTAATTGATGATTCAAAGATTAAAGAGGAGATATCCGGCCGCAATCCTTACGGGTTCTGGCTCTCTAAGAATCTGGTGGACTTAGGTAATCTTTCCAGCGCAAGCCCTGTCCCTGAAGATAAACCTGAAGATTTAATCGTAAGCTTAAAAAGTTTCGGTTATTCGCGCGAGGACCTGAAATTCATTATTAAGCCTATGGCCGAGGATGGCAAGGAGCCGGTGGGCTCTATGGGTAATGATACCCCCCATGCCTTTTTATCGGATAAGCCGCAGCTTTTGTATAACTATTTTAAGCAGCTTTTTGCCCAGGTTACCAATCCTGCAATTGACTCTATAAGGGAGAAACTGGTTATGAGCTTGGAAAGTTTTATCGGGCCGGAGAAGAATCTGCTTGATGAGACCCCTAAACACAGCCATAAACTTAGGGTAAAGAACCCTATTCTTACAGATGAGGAACTTTTAAAGATTAGGGATATAGGGGTAAATAATTTTAAGACAAAGACAATCTATACTTTCTTTGATGCGGAAAGCCGCGAAGAGGGTTTTAGGCTGGCCTTGGAAAGGATCTGTTTTGAAGCTGAATATGCTATAGAGCAGGGGTATTCTTTTATAATACTAAGTGACAGGGGGGCGGATAAGGATAATATCGCTCTTCCGGCACTTCTAGCTACAAGCGCAATACATCATTATTTAGTTAAGAAAACTACGCGCTCCCAGGTTGCTTTAATATTAGAGAGTGCAGAGCCTAGAGAAGTGCATCATTTTGCCTTGCTTTTCGGTTACGGGGCAGATTGCGTTAATCCTTATTTTGCCTATAGGGCTATAGGTTATCTTGCCGAGCAGAAAGAATTAAAAACAGATATTAAAACAGCGCTTAGGAATTATAACAAAGCGATAACCGACGGTATATTAAAGATACTCTCGAAAATGGGTATTTCTACCCTTAGGAGTTATCGCGGTGCACAGATTTTCGAGGCTTTAGGGTTAAGCGATGATTTAATTGAGCAATATTTTACAGGAACGGTTTCCCGGATTGGCGGGGTCGGTTTAAGCGGAATTGCCCGGGAAACGATTGATCGCCACATTAAAGCTTATGACGAAAGGAATCCTGCTTTTAATTCTTTACCCAGCGGAGGAGTCTATCAATGGAAGAAAGACGGGGAATTCCATCTCTGGAACCCTCAGAGTATCGCAGCGCTACAGGATGCAACCCGGGAAAATAACCCGGGAAAATATGCTGAATTCGCAAAACTAATCAATGACCAGTCAGCCAATCCTACTACTTTAAGGAGCCTGTTTAAATTTAAGCCTGCAAAAAAGATACTGATTGAAGAGGTTGAGCCGGCAGGCGCAATAATGAAGCGTTTTGTAACGGGTGCCATGAGCTTTGGTTCTATAAGTGCCCCTGCGCATGAGACTATTGCTATTGCCATGAATAGAATCGGCGGAAAGTCTAATACCGGTGAAGGAGGAAAAGACCCAACAGGTTTATTGCTTTGCCTAATGGCGATTCAAGGAGGTCAGCTATTAAGCAGGTGGCGTCGGGAAGGTTCGGAGTAACTATAAATTATCTTATTAACGCCGATGAGATACAGATTAAGATTGCGCAGGGGGCAAAGCCCGGAGAGGGCGGGCAGTTGCCCGGGCATAAAGTAAGCGGGGTCATCGCCAGGATACGTTATACTACCCCGGGTGTAACTTTAATCTCTCCTCCTCCGCATCACGATATTTATTCCATTGAAGATTTAGCGCAGCTGATCTTTGATTTAAAGAACGCCAATCCTA
>JAFGUY010000050.1 GCA_016938245.1 Candidatus Omnitrophota bacterium
CAAGACGCAGATGTTACCCATGGGTTTAGTTAGCCCTAAAACCAAGGTAAAATTCATTTTTTGACTTTTTCAACGGTCTCAATTTAGAATTATCAGAGAATATATACGATATCTATAAAGGAAGGATAATTAAAAAACTTCCTAAAGGCGAATTAATGCAGGAGTTAAAAGCTATAGCGCTAAATTTTTCTTATAAAGATTCTTCTCTTTCCGATATGTTTTATGCAGAAAATATTTTCAAGAAAATGGAAGAGTTATGGGGTATGGATGCTTTTGACGAGGAACTAATCTATTTGCGCGGGTTTAACTTAGAGAAAAACAAGGAGTACCTTAAAGCTAAAGAAATTTACTCTTTTTTGTTAAAAAAATACCCCAAGAGCCTTTATTTTGATGAAGTAACCTTTAAACTAGGGATAATTTCTACCTATGCGCTTAGAGACCCGAAGTCAGGAAGGGAATATTTTAATAAGCTGGCAGATAAAAAACCGGTAACTTCATATTCCCTGTCAAGTTTATACCAATTAGGCTTACTTAAACAGTGGGAAGGAGATTTTTCTTCGGCTAAAGGATATTACAATAAATTGATTGATGGATCGCAGGGTAACTTTGAGGATATCGTTGAACCGGCAAAGGAAAGATTAAAAGAATCAGAGGAGAGCGCCTCCCTTGAGCATAATCTTAAGACTTTTATGGACGTAGCTTTAAAAAAGGAATTCTTTGGATTAAATATGAGCAAGATTGACTTAAATTCAAATTTTTACCGGCCTGCAAAAGATGCAGGGGTTGAAATAAGCGCGTCTGTTTATCTTTCTTCAAGCGGATGTTTTAATGTAGAAATCCAGTATCTCTGGTCAGGAGACCTTGGAGGGGCTAAGCCTAATATAAGGGAGCCCGGTTTTAAGGCTTCCTATAAAAACGAAGGTACGAAGGTCATCGGTTTAGTATTAGTCTCTCCATCAGGCATAACTGATTACGCTTTTGACCTTATTGACGCGCAATAGCTATTATTAGCCGCCTGTTTTCCCTTACTTCTTAAAAATACTTGACTTATAACTTGTTTAGTAGTATAATTAATCTAAAATAATTTGCCACGGAGAAAAGGATTTTGTTCTTATGTATAACCTTAACCTCGATAAAGAGGTATTAAGCGAAAAAGAAAAACGCAATATCGAGATTTTAGATATTTTAAGGAAAAGAGGGCCTATAAGCCGGCCGGAAATTTCCAAGGATATGGGGATAAATGTCGTAACCATATCTAACTATATCGATGATTTTATAAAAAACAACCTGGTCTTTGAAAAAGAGCTTGATATCTCTGAGGGTGGCAGGAGGCCGGTCCTTTTGGACCTAAACCCGCAGGCAGGTTTTGTAATCGGAGTGGGGTTAAACCTTACTAATATGGTAGGAGTATTGGTAGATTTAAAAGGAAATATGATTACCAAGACTCAGATAGCCCGCCCGCGCCCTTCGGTTAAGGAGATATCCGAATGCATATTAGATATTGTCCGTGAAATCCTAAGGCGCTCAAAAAATTATACTGCTAATATAAAAGGCATCGGTGTAGGGGTTGCAGGCTTAATTAATAAAGAGACCGGCTCCATACACTGGCCGCAAAAGATGGATCATTACTACACCTATGCTTCTGCGGATGTGCCCCTTAAGGGGTTAATGGAAAAAGAGTTTGACCTGCCCTGCCTTATAGAGAATGATGCTACGAGTGCCTGTTTCGGCGAGCACTGGCTGGGTTTGGGGCAGGGTTATAAAAATATAATTTTTATGTTTTCCGGTGTAGGTTGCGGGATAATGATTAACGGAGATATTTACCGCGGGGCAAAAGGTTACGCCGGAGAGCTCTCAGTATATAATTATAAAGAGCAGGATGCTTTTAGCTGTGAGTTAGGAGATGATTGTTTTATTAAACGCTGGGAGATGGATTTGGGAATTACCCAGGATAACTTAGATTTAAAATCAGTATTTAGCCTGGCGCATTCAGGAGATAAAAACGCAATAGCAGCCCTTAGTAAAGCAGCAAAAAAGTTAGGGATTAAAATAGCTTTCTTAGTTAATCTGCTTAACCCCGAAGCCGTTATTATTGGAGGAGGGCTTGAGGACGCAGGAGAAAATTTCTTAAAACAGGTAAATACTGCTGTTGTTGATTGGGCGTTCAGAGAATCAACCGATGGTTTAAAGATAGCCTATTCCCAATTGCGGGAAAATGCAGTTGCCTTGGGCGCGGCTAGCCTAGTAATACAGAAGGTTTTTGCCCGGTTAAATTGAAGGAGGATAAATGGAGCAGAAGGCAAAGTTCATAATTATCGGCAACATAGGTATTACAGTAGTATGCGCTTTTCTTTTTATACAATCTCTAGGGTCTAAACAAGTATTAGTACGCGAGCGGGATGAATTAAAGGCTGAGAATACCAGCTTAACCGCTAAGTTAGATAAGCTTACTGTTAGCTTACGCGGGTATGAATCGAGGATAAGCTCGCTTAGCGGAGAATTGAGAAAAGCCTATCAAGACAAAGCAGAGCTTGATAAAAAGTATGAGTTAGCAAACAAGGCAAGGGAAGAGTTAGTAGAAAAGTTAAAAACCCAGATGCAGCAGCCTAGGGCCGTAACTGCCGAATCCCAGCAGGCATTTGCCCCCCAGGCCAATGATGCGTATTGGGCAGGGATATTAAAGGCAAAGACTGACCTTGAATTTCAGTTAGATAACGTAAGAAGCGAGCTTAAAAAATTACAGATAGATAATGAACAATTACAGCGAGAAAAGGGTACTTTTGAATTAGAGCTGAATAATTTAAAACGCGAAAGAGATAATTTAAGCAGGCAAATTGACTATAATAAAAAGTTATTAGATAGCGTTGCGCAGGAGCTGGTAAGAGAGAAAAATGACAAGTCCCAGATACAGGATAGTTATAAGGTAATCCGTAATGAAAATTCGGTGTTAAGCCGCCAGATAGCCAGCCTTAATACGCGCAAGGCAGAGTTAGAGAGAAAATTGCAAGAGATACAGGATGAAAAGGGCGTTCTTGAGCGCAGGGTCTCTGAGATGGAATCAATGCTTACAGAGAGGTTAAGCCAAATTACCGGCCTTAAGGATAGGATAGATAGTGTTAAAACAGGTAGCGCTTCTTTTGAAGGAAAGAAAGAATCCGTAGAGTTACCCGCTATAGTGGTTAAGCCTAGGGCTGGCGTTCCTGCAAACCAGGAAGAAACCGGCGCTAGTTTAATCGGCAGGGTTATGGCGATAAACAAAGAAAATAATTTTGTCATCATTGATTTAGGGGAAGAGTCAGGGGTTAAGACAGGAGATGTTTTCAGGGTTTACCGCAGCGATAAGCCTATTGCTAATATTGAGGTTATACAGGTAAGAAGAAGTATTGCTGCCTGCGATATAAAAAAGCAGGGTATTGCAATCAGGATCGGAGATACAGTCAGGTAATAAAGCTTTAAACTATAAATGACGCGCACTAAAAAAAGCCCCTCCGGAGCTATTTCCATAGAAGATGTTGCCCAGAGAGCCGGTGTTTCTATTACTACGGTTTCGCGCGTAATTAATAAGATAGGCACGGTTAAAGAGAAAAACCGGGTTAAAGTATTGGAGGTAGTAAAGGAATTAAAATTTCAGCCTTCGATATTTGCCCAAAGGCTAGCTACAGGCAAGAGTAATGTAGTAGCCTTAATTATCCCGCGTTACGAAGGTGTTTTTTATTCTTTTTATGCTTTGGAGTTAATCCGGGCAACAGGAAACCTCTGCGAAGTATTTAAGCTTGATCTTTTGCTTCATTTAACTGACAGCCATACGCGTGCCTCTTTGAATTTAAGAGGCATGGGTGGGCTTATGTTTTCGGATATTATCGGGACACGCTATCAGGTTGAGGAAGCAATAAACTCCGGTATCCCTACCGTTGTAATAAATAATTACGTTAAAGATTTACCCGTAAGCTGCATTGCGATTGATAATGCCGGAGGCGCTGAGAATGCGGTTAATTACCTGGTAAGTTTAGGCCATAAAAAAATTGCGCATATTAGCGGAGATGTGGCCACACAGGCAGCAGCTTTAAGGCTTGAAGGGTATATACAGGCATTAAAGAAAAACAATATCCCCGTAAAAGAGGAGTATATCTTAAAAACAGATTATTCGCGCGGCCAGGCAAGGTCTGCGGCAGAGGCATTATTTAAATTACCGGATACTCCTACTGCGGTATTTGTAGCTTCTGATTCCATGGCACTTGAAGTTATGACTTTATCGCGCGAGATGGGCAAGAATATCCCTTCTGATTTATCTATTGTAGGTTTTGATGATAACCCTTCAGGGCTTTACGGGCCGGTAGCTTTAACTACAGTCAGGCAGCCTTTGATTAAAATGGCAGAAGAAGGGGTTAAGGAATTAAAGAGGCTGATGGACCTAAAGAAAGGCGCGCAGCCTAAGAAGATTATTCTTGCGACGGAGTTAGTAATAAGGGAATCCTGCCGAACCCTTTAGTTTATCGTAAGCACAATCAGTTGTATACGCCGGTTCTTAAAACACAA
>JAFGUY010000051.1 GCA_016938245.1 Candidatus Omnitrophota bacterium
CTGGCAGTTTACAAAGAACAAGGCACGCGAAAAACTTTCGCGATTCTATGATGATATCAGAAACTAATGTCACAATGCACTAGTTACGAGTTACGAAATTATCCCAGCCATAGCCTTTTTAATTCCTCGTTTATCTTCTGCATTGAACTATAACTGACTTTTGGCTCTTCAGGAAGAAATCCTTTGTGCTTAAACCTGTTCTCACCTAAAAACCTCTCAACGCTGACCGCCTTAGCACGCATTATTTTGGCGAAAGACGCTACCTCTTTATCATCGGATACTACAACCGTATTTTTAAGGTTATCAGTCAATTCCAGGATCTTCTTTATTTTCTCATCGGCACTCTGTTTACGGGAAAATATTATTCTTAAACGCCCTTTCTCTAAGTTCTCAAGCCCTTGGTCCGGATACCCGTCAAAGACAAGCCAAATCAGGCTCTTATTTGCGCAGAGGTTTCTTAATCTTATTAATTCGATTAGGAAAACCCTTGAATCAACAGGTTTTTTGGGGATATTTTTTATGAAACCGGGGTAATGCGTTACATTACACCCGTCGATTATATACTGTAAGGACATAGATGAGCCCTCCCAATACCCCGATTATAAGTATAAAGGAGAAATTCAAAAGCGACATGGCAAATGCCATATCCTTGGCAACGCCTGCCTTGGCAAAAAAGAAAATAGCAGTAGCATCCCTTAATCCTAATCCGCCTATAGAAACAGGCAGCAGCGTAATTGCCGCGATTATCGGAAGGAATATGAAAAAATATACCGGATTTATCTTTACCCCCAAGGACAAAGCAGTAATATAAAATGAGAGCGGAATAATTGCCTGTATGCAGACAGAAAGAAGAATATTCTTTGCAACAACTGCCTTCTTGTATCTAAATATATGAATCTCTTCATGCAGGCTGGTAATTAAATCCCTTATATTTCCGGCCTTAGGTGACTTAAGAAGTTTATTTATTTTATTATAGAAAAATTTATTAAACAGGGCAAGTAAAGCTATAATTAATGCCGCCGCAATAATCTCTAAGGATAACAAAACGCTTTCATCCCTTAAGAACTTCCAGCCAAAAATAAAAGCGCATACAGCTAATACCACTAAGCCGATATAGCCGCTTAAACGGTTTAAAAACAGAGTAGCTATAACCTCTTTGGGCCTTTTGGTATAGAAAGAAAGGTCTGCCCCGCGCATAAAATCTCCCCCTATAGTAGAAGGCAGAAAGAGGTTAAAGAATAACCCGGCGGAAAAAGAGGCAACCAGCCTTTTTAGAGGAAGCCGGATATTCACTGCGGAAAGCAGCATATTCCAACGGATTAAACCCAGTATGTAGGCGCAAAAAAAAATTAGAAAAGAGATAAACAGAAGAGGCTTATCCGAATCTTTTATAATCTTTAGCAGGCTCTTCTGGTCAATATTCTTAAACAAGAAAAAAAGAATGGCAAAACTTACAATTATCCTAATTATTACGGATAATGCTTTCTTGGCGGCGTTACCCATCTTATTTTAAATCCTTACCGGTGAGCATCAGGTAAGCCTCGAGGTATTTTTGGGTAGTCTTATTAATAATTTCTTCGGTAAGCATAGGAGCGGGAGGAGTTTTATCCCAGTTTAAGCTTTCAAGATAATCGCGGACAAATTGTTTATCAAAACTAACCTGCCCCCTGCCGGGAGAATATTGGCTGGCAGGCCAGAAGCGCGATGAATCAGGAGTAAGCACCTCATCAATCAGAATTATATCATTATTATAGGTGCCGAATTCAAATTTGGTATCGGCGATAATAATACCCTTAGTTAACGCATGATCACTTGCCTTTTTATAAATTGCTATGCTCGCCTTGGCTATTTTGTCGGATATCTCCTTGCCGATCAGGTTTTCCACATATTGCCGGTTTACATTCTGGTCATGGCCCACATCTGCCTTTGTAGAAGGAGTAAAGATAATTTCCGGAAGCTTATCGGATTCCCTTAACCCTTTGGGAAGCTTAATCCCGCAGAGAGAGCCTTCTTTCTGGTACTCCTTCCAACCTGATCCGGAAAGATAACCGCGGACAATACACTCTACAGGCAAAGGCTGGCTTTTTATGACTAACATTGACCGGCCCGGCAAATAACCTTCATATTCCTTAAGTTCGCTTGGGTATTTATCAAAATCTGAAGTGATAAAATGGTTTTTTATTATATCTTTGGTAAAATCAAACCAGAATTTAGAGATAGCGGTTAAAACTTCTCCCTTATACGGTATGCCGCACGATAGAACCACATCAAAGCATGATATCCTGTCAGAAGAAACAATTAAAAGCTTATCTTTTAAATCATAAACATCCCTTACTTTGCCTCTACGGAAAAGTTTTAAACTCTTAAAATCTGTTGCCATCAAAACTTCTTTAACCATTGGATTTAATCCTCTTACTTAAATTTTCATACTCATCCCATAACTCAATAGGAAGATCCTTCTTAAACTCTGTAAAGAATCTCTTTATTCCTTTTAATTCTTCGGCCCATTCATCCGGTTTTACTTCCAGCAGCTTTTCAAGGGCTTGCCTCGGCAAATTAAGCCCGGTCATATCAAGATCCTGCGGATAAGGCACATACCCTATAGGAGTTTTAAAGGCATCGACTTTATTATTACAACGGTCAAGTATCCATTCTAAAACCCTTAAATTCTCCGTAAACCCCGGCCACAAAAATTCGCCGCGTTCATCAGTCTTAAACCAGTTAACATGAAATATTTTAGGGGCCTTGGGCATGCGTTTGCCCATATTCAACCAATGCCTGAAATAATACGCCATATTGTAACCGCAAAAAGGAAGCATCGCCATAGGATCGCGCCGGACTTCCCCTAATTCTCCGACTTGCGCAGCAGTGCGTTCCGAGGCCATAGTTGCCCCGACAAAAACCCCGTGTTGCCAGTTAAACGCCTCATAAACTAAAGGAGCCAAATGTGCTCTGCGTCCCCCAAAAACAATTGCTGAAATAGGCACGCCATGGTGCTGCTCCAGCCTAAAGGAAGCTGAAGGGCAGTTTTTAATCGGAACAGTAAACCGCGAATTAGGATGGGCGCCTAATACGGGCTTGCCCTTTTCATCCCGCATCCCCGGTTTCCAAGGCCGGCCCTGCCAATCAATCCCCTCCCCGGGGATCTCTCCGTCTGCGCCTTCCCACCAGGCTCTCTTATCCGGCGTTAACAGGACATTAGTAAAAATAACATCCTTTTTGATTGTTTCAACCATCATTGGATTGGATTTAGAATTAGTTCCGGGCGCAACGCCAAAGAAGCCTGACTCCGGATTAACCGCCCAAAGGGCTCCGTCAGAATCAACGCGCATCCAGGCAATGTCATCACCTACTGTCCAGATACGGTAGCCCTTAACTTTTAATCCTTCCGGAGGAACAAGCATCGCCAAATTTGTTTTACCGCAGGCGCTCGGGAAAGCAGCTGCAATATATTCAATGTGCCCGTTAGTCTCCTCAATCCCCATAATCAGCATATGCTCTGCCATCCAATGCTCCCGGCGGGCAATAAAACTTGCGATGCGCAGAGATAAACATTTTTTTCCCAAAAGGACATTACCGCCGTAACCGGATCCGACACTCCAGATAGTATTGTCTTCAGGAAAATGCAGTATAAGCCGCTTATTTATATCAAGCTCTGCTTTAGAATGAAGGCATTTGGTAAAATCTTTCCCCTTATCCAGTTCCTTTAAAACAGCATTGCCAACGCGGGTCATAATCAGCATATTCAAGACTACATAGCGGGAGTCAGTAAGTTCGACGCCGATTTTACTGAATTCAGAACCAACCGGCCCCATAGAAAAAGGAATCACATACATAGTCCTGCCAGACATAGCGCCTTTAAATATATTCCCGGCTTTTTTATAAGCTGAACTCGGAGACATCCAATTATTATTCGGCCCGGCATCGTGTTTTTTCTTAGTGCATATAAAAGTAAGGTGCTCTGTGCGTGCCACATCATCAATAGCCGTACGATGCAAAAAACACCCGGGAAGTTTTTGTTGGTCTAACTGAATCAATTCACCCGTATCTTCAGCCTCCTTCTCCAGAAGAAACCTCTGCTCATTTGTCCCGTCTATCCAGAGAATATTATCGGGCTTGCAAATACGGGCCATCTTCTCTACCCAATCTTTCAGCTTTTTGTTATGCGTAATAATTTTGTTCATAGTTTTAAAAGATATTTATGCGCGGAGTCTGCCGCAGTCGCCCCTTCACCGCAAGCGCTTATTACCTGATAAAGGCTTTTTCTAACGCAATCCCCGCAAGCAAATACCCCCTCCTTTGATGCATGCATCTGTTGATCTGTAATGATAAAGCCGGCTTCATCAATCTTAAGTATATCTTTTACAAAACCGGTATTGGGGACTATCCCTACAAAGATAAAAACTCCCTGACAGTAAATTTCGGACTTAATTACTGTCTTGAGATTTTTAATCACTACCTTTTCTACTCTATCATCACCATTAATTTCTTCAACTACAGCATCTAATATAAACTTTATGTTCGGGACTCCTTTAGTCTTATCTACTAATATACCGGAAGCGCGGAATTCATTACGGCGATGGATAAGATAAACTGTTTTTGCATAACCAGCTAAGAATATCGCATCCTCCAAAGCCCTGTCCCCTCCTCCTACCACCGTAATATCCTTATTTTTAAAAAGAGGGCCGTCGCAAGTGCCGCAATAAGAAACCCCCTTACCGGTAAACTCCTCTTCTCCTTTTATGCCTAGTCTTTTAGGCGTAGCACCGGTTGCAATAATAACTGCTTTAGATTGAAAATTCCCGGATTCAGTTTTAATATTATAGAATTTATTTTCCAACTCTATTTTCAAAACATCCTGATTCTCTATCTCCAGGCCCAGATTATCAACTTGTTTCTTAAATCTCTCTATTAATTCAAACGTAGAAATCCCTTCCGGGAAACCGGGATAATTTTCTATTGACGGAGAAAGTAAAATCTGCCCGCCGAAAGAGAGTTTTTCAAAAACCCGCGCCTTCAGTTTGAATCTGGCAGCATAAATAGCAGCGGTTAAGCCTGCTGGCCCTGCTCCGATAATAATCAGATCATCCATAGTTATAAATTAAGCTGACAGGTTTTAGTGTTAAGTTTTTTTAAGGCCTTGCCTATCTTAAGCCTTTCAAAGAAATGAGCGTAATCTATAATCAGCCTGCCTTTTAAATGGTCTATCTCATGCTGCAAAACACAAGCCAGGAGGTCTTGGGCCTGAATCTCTATATTTTTTCCGTACTCATCAAGCGCTTTAACTCTAACCTTCCTTGCGCGTTTAACCTTAACGCAAACTCCGGGTACACTTAAACAACCCTCCTGATTAACCTGCCTTCCGGAAACCTCTATAATCTTAGGATTAATTAATTTATAAAGCCCGCTTCCTATATCCACCACAATCATCGTTTCGTTAATACCTGCCTGAGGAGCAGCTAACCCTACCCCGTCACCTTCATACATAAGGCGGGCCATTGAGCTTAAAATATCCCGGTGGCGGCCGGTAACCTCTTTTACCAAAAGAGACCTCTTCCTTAAAACCTGATCCGGGTATATTCTAATTCTTAATTCGGTTTTTTCCATCTACTTTAATTATTTTAGAGGTTATCTTACTTGCTTCTTTGTCATCAACGCTTACATAGGAGAGAATAATTACTTCATCGCCGATACATACCCCGCGCGCTGCCGCGCCATTAAGACAGATAATCCCGCTTCCTTCCTTACCCTTAATGGCATAAGTTTCAATACGCTGTCCGTTGTTAAGATTAAGCACTTCTACTTTCTCATGCTCCAGTATATCCGCTTCTTTCATAAGATTAGCGTCAATAGTAATACTTCCTTCATAATACAGGTTGGCTTCGGTAACCGAAGCGCGGTGAATTTTAGATTTCAACATTATTCTTAACATTTAATTTCTCCTATCCCTTTAAGGCCCTGCTGATCTCTTCTCCGAATGCATAAGCTGCATCCGGGCCAGAGGCAGTAATGATCTTGCCGTCTTTCTCAACGGGATTAGCGGTATAATCAGCTCCCTGTTCAATGAGCGCTTTTGAATCTCCCGGGAAAACCGTAGCCCTCTTTCCTTTTAATATACCTGCTCTGGCTAAAGTTACGGCGGCGCCACAAATACCCGCGGCTATCTTTCCGGATAAAACTGCTTCTTTTAATAATTTATGAGCCGAAGGATCGTCCCAATATATAACGCTCCCCGGTCCTCCGATAAAAACTACGACATCAAAATCATCCGCTTTTATATCCTTAACCAGCATATCAGGTTTTACTCTTGCCCCGAGCTTACCTTTTGCCGGTGTTAAATCCGTTGAGGCGATTTTAACCGTTATATTATTCTTTTCTAAAACTTCCTTCGGCTCTAATAGCTCCTCGTCACGGAAACCTTGGTGAGCAATAACCATAACTGCTTTTTTCACTTCTTCTACCCCACAACCTAATTCTTAACAAGCTGGTAAGCCTTTATTGCAATCATCAGCTCTTCATCAGTGGGGATAACTAAAACTTTGGGCGCTTTTCGCAAATGGCTGAATATGCCCTTAGTAATTTTTAAACGAATACCCCTCTGATTCTCTCCTATGCCGGCAGTAAAGATTAAAGCATCGCAACCCGAAAGAACTGAAATATACGCCCCGATATATTTTTTAATCCTATAAATGAAGATATCGGTTGCAAGCATGGCGCGCTTGTCCCCTTGTCTTGATTTTGCTTCCAAAACGCGCATATCATTGCTTATCCCCGATATCCCCTTTAGACCGCTTTCATGGTTTAATAAATAATCCGCCTCTTTAAGCCCTATTTTCTTCTTATTCATAATATAGCCGACTAAAGCAGGGTCAATATCTCCGCAGCGCGTCCCCATTACCAAACCTTCCAAAGGAGTAAAGCCCATACTGGTATCAATAGACTTTCCCCTGTCTACGGCTGCGATACTGCAGCCGTTGCCGAGATGGCAGGTGATTAATTTAAGTTTTTTTATGGGCTTACCCAGCATGCGCGCTGCCTCATGCGCCACATATTCGTGGCTGGTGCCGTGAAAACCGTATTTACGTATGCCAAACTTAAGATAGAGCTCGTAAGGAAGGCCGTAAATATAAGCGCGATCAGGCATACTCTGATGAAAAGCAGTGTCAAATACAGCTACCTGCTTTACTCCCGGGAGAAGTTCTTTACAAGCCATAATCCCAGCTAAATTCGCCGGATTATGCAGCGGGGCTATCGCGCAACTCTTCCTGATTTCTTTTATAACACTATCTTTAATTAAAACAGGCTTGGTAAATTTCTCTTCCCCGTGCACAACTCTGTGGCCTACTGCATCCACGGACCTGACCTTTGAAAGGACCTGTTTAAGCCCCATACGATGATTCTTTATTTTAGATCCTTTTTCTCCGATATGCTCTATAGCCCCCTTATTTAAAAGGGCTCTTTTTGGCATATTGAATAACTTATACTTTATGGAAGAACTTCCGCTATTGATAACAAGAATATTCATCTTATTTTATTGCGCCCTTATTGCTGTAACTGCCGCACAATCTACCACATCATCCGTTATGCATCCGCGGGATAAATCGCTTGCGGGTTTATTTACCCCTAAGAGCAACGGCCCTATTGCCCGGGCACCTGACATACGCTGGGTCAACTTATATCCTATATTACCTGACTCAAGGTTAGGGAAAATAAGGATGTTAGCATTGCCACCTAATGGGCTATTGGGATATTTTATATGGGCAACTTCCGGAACTATCGCCGCATCCAACTGCAGTTCTCCGTCAGCTAAAATGTCCGGAGAGAGTTCCTTCAGTAACTTTAAGGCATCGGCGACCTTATCCGCTGACTTTATTTTAGCAGAACCCTTTGTAGAATAGCTTAAGAAAGCTACTCTTGGCGACAAATTCAACACTTTCTGCGCCAGTAGAGCGGCAGAAAAAGCAATACGCGATAGCTGCCGGGCATTCGGTTCAGGGATAACCCCGCAATCCGCAAAGATAAAAGTACCCGCCTCTCCAAAAGGGCAATTAGGAACTTCCATAATAAAACAACTTGAGATAATCGTAATCCGCTCATCTATCCCGATACAGCGAAGGCACGCCCTGATTACATCCGAAGAAGTATGCGAGGCTCCGGCAACTAGGCCGTCAAACTTACCCTCGCTAGTCATCATCGCAGTGTAATACAAAGTATCCTCCTCAAACAACTTCCTGGTAGCGTCAATATTTATTTCCTTACCCTTATAGGTATTAAAGTATTCATTTATATAGCGCTCTTTATCTTCTTTCTGCATCATCTCCGGAGTAAATAAAGTTACCCGGGCAATTCCCTCCCACGCAATAATCCGCGCTGCCTCGATTACCCTTTTATCGTTATATTCAGGAAGGACTATCGATTTAATATTCTTCTTAGCCAGATCTCTGATTTTAGTTACCGTATCCATTTCACATCCCCTTTAATATCTTTTTTAAATCTACGTTATCCTTAATTAATTTTACCACCGCATCAATTTTATCCTTATCGCGCGGCCTTAACTTTACGGTTAGATCATAAAGCCTCGTAGCTACATCATAGGTATCTTCTTTAGCCAACAATACCGGAATCTTAACCTTATGCAGGAGTCCCATTAACGGCTTATCCGGAGTAATCCCTCCTGTTAATACTATTCCTGAAATCTTAGGTTTCTTATCATTATCCTCGCAAAAACAGCCTAAAGCAACCATAATCATATCTTTTCTGTCCCCGGGGGTAATCATAAGGCTGCCTTCGGTAATATATCTTACCGCATCGTCCGGTTCCATTGCCGCAACGATAATCCGGGATATCGGCATCTCCAGATAATCCCTGCCGGAAATAACTTCAAAATCATGTTCTTCAATAATCTGTTCAAAAGTAGGGCGCGAGAGCATAGGGTCATAAGGCAATACCCCTAATACATTAATACCTTTCCTCTCAAGGCCCATCCTTACCAAGCGGTTTATCTTATCGAATTTAGACGGAAGGACTTTGTTTATAATTACCCCTAAAAGCTTTACCCCTTCCCGTTCAAATAAGGCCTTATTTAAAATAATTTCATCTATAGGCCGGCCTATACCGCCGGAGGAGATCAGGATTACCTTTGAACCGAGCAATCTTGCCACCGTAGCGTTAGAGTGGTCAAATACCGAGCCTACCCCGGCATGCCCGGTACCCTCGACGATTACAAGGTCTTTCCTCTTGGATACCCGGTCAAAAGACTCCTTTATATTTTTGCTGATTGACCTTTTGTCGGGCTTGGCGATATATCTTTCGGTAAACCCTTTTTCCACCGCAACCGGGCTCATATCCTTAAGCCCGCATTTTATCCCGCAGACTTTTTCTATAAGGATAGAGTCTTCATCAATCTTTAGCCCCTCGTCTTCAAGATAACGCTGCCCGATAGGCTTTATAAAACCGACTTTCTTAAAGATATGCTGAAAATTGCAGACTAGGCCTAAAGATACCGTAGTTTTGCCGTCGTTCTGTTTGGTAGCGGCAATAAAAATCTTTTTCATTGTTTAAATTGCTATAAGTTCTCTTCTATCTTCTGCTTTAGCGCAGTTTTATTCTGCGCCCCTGTAAGCTGCGACATAATCTTGCCGCCTTTAAAGAATATCAAGGTGGGAATAGACATTACTCCGCATTGCGAGGCAACCGAAGGGTTACTATCCACATCTACCTTGCCGATTTTGATCTTACCGGCGTATTCTTTAGCCAGTTCATCAATCAAAGGAAAAATCATTTTGCACGGGCCGCACCAATGCGCCCAGAAATCAACCATAACCGGGACTTTAGACTCTAAAACTTCCTTTTTAAAATTACTGTCGCTAAAATGATGTATACTCATCTCTTTTTTCCTCTTATTAAAAGAGTTAATCTGCGGTAAGATTTAATAAATTATCATAACCAGAGGAAAATTGCAAGACTTTTAATAAATACCTATTAAATTCATTAATTATTTCTCAGTTACTTTTTATTAAATACTGCGAGAAGTACCCTCCGGTTAAAGCATCAATTGAAGCAGTCAGCTCTCTTAAGCGCAGCTCTTTTTCAAAGCGTTTTTTCCTGTCTTCTATTGAAAGATTATCCAGCTCCATCTTAACCCGGATGCGCTCAAAATAAAGCTTATTTACCTCATCCAATATATCATCGCGTAACTGCACCATAAGCCGGGAACGCACGTCTATTGAGGTCTGGTCAGTGCTCCAGATGAGCTCGCTTAAATCCCAGGATACGCTTACATCCCAATCTAATGCATCTTTACCCCGCCTTAATAAATCATCGCCGCTTTGTCCGATAGCGCTGGATCCGCTCTCCCAATGCCACAAATCAGTCGTATCCCTGCCGAAATTTAATTTTAAACTTGGAAGCCAGGCCCTTTTAGCTGCCTGTTTTCTCCAGCGAGATATTTTATCAGGGCTAACCTCGGCATATTTAATCGCTTCTCTCTGGACTTCACTAATTGTCGGTTCATTATTAAAATATCCCGTGAGGATCTCACTGCCTTTAAAACTTACTTCTGAAACTAACCTGAATAATCCGCTATCTAAACAAGCGTAAAAAGTATTATTCTTATCTAAAGCTATAAAATTAACTTTTTTAAAAGAAAACCCGAAAGATAATTCTTCCCAAGCAGGAGCTTTATAAGCAAAAATCCCTGATTTACTAACGCTATAAAGCTGGGCCTCCTTTGAACATAACAGAAAGGATATATCGCGGTTAAGTAAACCATATTCCGAAAAAGCAGACCAGCTTATTCCTTCATCCTTGCTTTGATAGATACCGCGGCTGGTAGCTAAAAACAAAAATTTGGGGTTATTCGGGTCAACTGCCATATACCTGATATCGGAATACTTTGTTTCTTCGTCCTGATCTTCTTCTCCATTACCTTCCTCTCCTCCATTATCTTTAGGCGTAGATACAAAAACTCTCTCCCAACTCTCTCCGGAATCAATACTCTTAAACACCCCGTCACTACAGGCAAGATAAAGTAGTTTAAGTTCTTCGGAAAAAGAAACGATATGAAATATCTGGGCAACCTCGAGTTTCCCTTGCTCCTTATGCCAAGATCTGCCTTTATCCCGGCTTACAAATAAACCCTGCTTTGTCCCCAGATATATAACGCCCCGTAAAACAGCTGCGGCAAGACAATCAACTTCAAAATTATTCTTACCCTTAAATATCCTATCCCATTTTAAACCCTTATTACTACTGCAAAAAAGCCCTGAATCTGTAGCAGCATATATAATATTTTTATCGGCGGGGTCAAAAAGCAGAAAATTAATTCCTATGCTTTTGGTTTTAGACAAGAATAAATTTCTCCAGCTCTCTCCCGAATTTTCGGATTTAAATAACCCCCTATCTGTGCCTAAATAAATATTTTTTACATCATCCGGATCAACTACAACCGTCCTTGCATTGCGCATCTCTCTTCCTATATTTTCCCAACTATTACCCGCCCAACACAAAGATGCAGCCAGAAACATAAAACAAAAAACTGCCGCGCTAGAAAAACAAGCCCTTTTTCTCATTTTGCCACCTCCTGTCTTAATAGACGTAAGAGGTAGCTAAATCTAACTAACTATTTTACAAATTGAGCACCTATCCGGGCTAAAGCCCGGTTAAGCAAAATCCCGACTCCCAATGCTTTATCTGGGACGTCGGGACAAAAATGGCTGAACGGTAAAATCCAAGCATACAAACTTTTCTAGTTCTTAGGCAAAAACTTTCTAATCTCTACTGAAAACTCTTTCATTGTGGACATCTTAGATATACACCCTGCAGCAGACAAATTCTGACAATGTTCGATAATACTTTGAAATTCCAAATCTTTACCGGTAAGAAATACTACCGGAATTTTTCTGGTAACCTTGTCACTCTGCAACTTCTCACAGGTCATATATCCGTCGACTTCCGGCATAGCAATATCCAACAATATAAGATCGGGTTTCTCCTCTTTAGCTACAATGGGAGCCTTCTTACCACTGAAAGTAGTAATCACAGAAAAATGATCGTGAGTAAGCTTGTCTCTAAGCAAATCTCTTATCTTTTTCATCATCAACAACCATAATTTTCTTCATATTAACTTATTTTGATTAATACCAAAACAAAAAACCTTGAGCGAACTCAAGGTTTCTAATTTCCCCCTTTTGGCAGCCCCTCTACCCTTTTACGCATCTTAAGGGCAGGTAGTTTTGCCACGTGATCTTATCGGATCACGTGATCTCCTAAGTAACTTATAAGCGGCTTAAGAGATGTCCCAAGATTACTCTTGGTTTGCCTTTTTCATAAGGCGGAAAACCTTCCTCCTATTTAAGTATAACATACGCAGAGGCTTATTTCAATGAGGAGATAAATTCGGTCTAAAAATTATAAAAAACCGAGTTTTGAGCAACCCTCTAATAGTCGCAAAAGGCAGCTAAATCTAACACAAAAAAATAGGGCGCCCTTTAAATTTCTTAAAAGGCGCCCTTTATCTACCTAATTAGAGTCAATGCATTTTTTAGTTGAGATTGGTAAAACCCTCCGCATATATCCACCTTCAATTTTCAGGGGCAGTAATATCTACTCCCGCCGCGAGTTCGTCGTTTGTAGAGTCTCCTATTGAGTTACGTAAAAGTAATGGAAATGAACCCTTAATTGTGCTATCATGGTTCCATGAGACCTCATGGAACCCAGAAAGA